>CAZNWH010000005.1:0-46659 GCA_964576765.1 uncultured Hellea sp. | reverse complement strand
CTGACATAAACAAGTGCTCGGTTCCGCGTGGTGACAGCTATCGCCGTATAAATGGACGAAACAAGTAGGGCATTTATGATAATAAAAAGGAAAAAAGGTTGCAGATAATGTATGATATTAAAGCTCTTAAAGGTTTCACTATCAGCCCATGGCATAAAGGGACCGATCATTGTGCCAATGACGAGCCCAGAGAGACACAGCCCTGTGACAATCCAGACGCCTAACATGCGTGATATTAGCATGTCGTTGGTTTTAACTGGTGTGGCATGCACAATCTCTACGGATTTATGCGTATCATCGCGCATAACGCCCGTGACAACGAAGACAGCCGCAAAGAATATAGAAAATAGGCTGAAAGCTGATACGGTAATTGCGATCGGAATAGCGCCATTGACCTTAACACGCTCCCCGCCAGCAACGCCAATGGCGAAATCTTCATGAGATGAAAATAGCAAACCAATAGCAATCATAACAATAAGAGCTAACCAAAACCCTATCTGACGCGTATGGAGAGAGAGCTCAAATCCGAGGAGTTTACGCAGCATGGTGAGTCTCTTCTGCTTGAATAAATCCATTTAAATAAGCAAAGTAAGCATCTTCGAGCATAACCTCTCGAGGTTCCCATTCTGATGAAGGGGAAGTCGGGGATAAAACAGAGACAACTGTTGCGCCGCGGAGACGGCGCGTTGATAGAACCTGCATTTCGGATTTTAAGCGATCAACCTCTTCGTCGCTTGCAAAGCGTTGTGTCCAAACCTGTCCTTGGATGCGGTCAATTAAATCTTCAGGAGCTCCACGGACAATGAGCTTACCTTCACCCATGACACCCATATCCGTACATAAATCGCGAACATCTTCGATGATGTGAGTAGACAATATAATAATTTTATCATCACCTGCTCTCGAAAGAATATCCAAAAACCGTTGTCGTTCCAACGGGTCAAGCCCTGCGGTGGGCTCATCTACAATGATGAGATGAGGGTCGCCTAATAAAGCTTGCGCCACACCAAAACGTTGGCGCATTCCTCCTGAAAATGTTGCAACCGAGGCTGATTTGTGAGTCCAGAGATTGACCATTTGTAACAAGGTTTCGACTTGTTCCTTGCGATCACTTTTATCGGAAATACCTTTTAATACCGCAATGTGATCAAGCAATGCCATGGCACTCATACGGGGATAAACTCCGAAATCTTGAGGTAAATACCCTAAAGTTGATCGGATGATGTTCGGGTTTTTTGTAATATCCGTCCCATTATAGGTGATCATGCCTTCATCGGGGTTTTGAAGCGTGGCTAAGGTGCGCATCAATGTCGATTTGCCGGCCCCATTAGGGCCCAGCAGTCCAAATAAACCAGCTTCCAAGTCTAGATTAATATTATTCATCGCATGGACATCGCCAAAGCGTTTATGAACATTTTGAATAGATAGCATTATTATCCCCGGTTGAATGTCTCTTACTCTAGCATTTAAACTTATTTTTTATCGAAAAACAACAAAAAATAGCGATAAACGATAAATTTAACGTTGTCGCGTAAATGTTATAATTCAAAAGGTGACAGCAAGACCCTACGAGGTTATTTAAAATTTATGTCTGACACTTCTTCAAACCCGACTTTGACCTACGGTTTCGCACGTGCTCAGGGCGTTGTTGTTATTGAGCAGGATGGCGAAACTGTTTTAGCTCGGCGTCCCGGCGCAACACTGGAGGCTATTTTAGAGGCTCGCCGTGCTTTGGGCCGACCTGCAAAATTGCTTGATGTAACACCCGGTGAATTTGAGAACCATGCTGCAAGAGTTTACGCTCATGCCGACTTATCGTCTTCGGCCGAAGATGCCATGGACGCGCCTAGCGATTTAAATGCGCTTGCTAGCGGTCTGCCGCGTACCTCTGATCTCCTTGATAGTCAGGATGATGCGCCCGTTATTCGGTTGATTAATGGCATCCTTCAAGAGGCGATTCGGTCTCGCGCTTCTGATATTCATATCGAACCTTATGAAAAACGGCTCTCTGTACGCTTTCGAATTGACGGAACATTGCGTGAAATGCTCAGCCTTCCGGCGCGTCTGGCAGCATTATTAGTGTCTCGTGTTAAAGTTATGGCTCAGCTTGATATTGCTAAGAAACGTATTCCTCAAGATGGACGGTTTTCGCTTAATCTGGGTGAGCGTGCAATTGATGTTAGGGTCTCTACCTTGCCGTCTCGGCACGGCGAACGTCTTGTCATGCGGATTTTGGAACAAGACCAATCCCGTCTGACACTGTCTGAATTAGGTATGGAGGCGGAAGTCTTAGACCCATTCCAATCCGCGCTTATGCGGCCCAATGGGATTATATTGGTGACGGGGCCTACCGGGTCGGGAAAAACAACAACGCTTTACGCTGCGCTCTCGCAACTCAATGATGGCTCACGGAATGTCCTGACGGTGGAAGATCCGATTGAATATGCTCTTGACGGGATTGGGCAGACACAGGTGAACAGCCAAGTCGGAATGACTTTCGCCGCGGGCCTGCGCGCAATTTTGCGTCAAGATCCTGATGTGGTGATGGTCGGAGAAATTCGCGACCCGGAAACAGCTGAAATAGCCGTACAAGCTTCTTTGACAGGTCACTTGGTACTCTCAACTGTTCATACAAATTCTGCCGTTGCGGCAATCGCCCGTCTGCGAGATATGGGTGTTGAGCCCTTTTTATTGTCTTCCACGATAGCGGCGTTAGTAGCCCAACGATTGGTTCGCCGTTTATGCTCGAACTGCAAAACACCTTATGAGCCATCCGTTCAGGAACAGGCCGAGTTAGGCATTAAGAAAAGCAAAGTGACATTCTACAAAGCGCAAGGTTGCTCCCAGTGTCAGGATATTGGGTATACAGGCCGACTAGGGATTTACGAAATTGTAACGCTGGATGATAAGCTGCGCGCTATGATTCATGATGGAGCCAGCGAAACAGAATTGTCGAAATATGCCTTTGAAAATAGCAAGAATCTTCTCTCCAATGGGGCGGATAAGGTGCTTTCAGGAGAAACTTCGGCTGAAGAAGTGTTGCGGGTTTGCAAAGCTAAAACCGCCGAAGATCTCTGATGGAAGCCTATGATTATGCTGCCTTAGACGTTGCGGGTAAACGCAAAAAGGGTACAGTGATGGCGAGTTCTGCCCGCGATGCTCGTGATATTTTACGCGCTCGCGCTTTGATGCCAGTTGATTTATCACCGAGCAAAGCCAAAAAAAACCAAGGCAATAATGTTGGAGGTGCAAGCAGAGTTAAGCACAAAGACCTGACCCTTGCGACCCGTCAACTCGCTATTCTCATTGACGCGTCAACGCCTGTAGAAGAAGCGCTTAAAATTACAGCCCTGCAATTTGAGCGTTCTCCCATGAAGACGGCTCTACTGGATATACGGGCACAAGTTATGGAAGGTTTGCGCCTGTCAGATGCGCTGCGTGGACAACCCAAAGTGTTTCCAGAGCTATTCACGGCCATGGTCGCTTCAGGCGAAACATCGGGACGTTTACCGGCTGTTTTAAATCGGTTGTCTGATGACCTTGAGGCTAGTCAGAAAATTAGGCGTAAAATTATGGGCGCTACAGTTTACCCCATAATTCTTAGTCTTGTTGCTCTTACGGTCGTGGTTGCTTTATTGGTTTTCCTTGTCCCAAAAGTGGTTGAGCAGTTTGATACTTTGGGACAGGAATTACCAATTTTAACCCAGAAAACCATTAATGTTTCCCAGTGGCTTCAAGCTTATGGCCTTTGGGCTTTACTTTTATTGGGACTTGCTTTTTTTGGATTTAAACAAGCTTTGAAGACAAAAGCCTTGAGGCTTCGATGGGACGGACAAAAACTAAAACTCCCTGTGATTGGCAAATTCATCAGGGATGTAAATGCAGCTAGGTTTTCAAGAACCTTGGCTGGCTTAATTGATAGCGGAACGCCAGCGTTAACAGCCATGGAAACCGCGCGGCATACTATCAAAAACTTTGTGATGCGAGCCGCCGTGGAAGAGGCTTGTGTAAAAGTACGAGAAGGAACAGCCGTAAGCTCGGCAATGAGGAATACGAATGTTTTCCCGCCTCTTGTAGTGCAAATGGTTGCAGGCGGCGAAGCTAGTGGCGATATGGGGAAAATGTTTGCTAAATCGGCTGATTATCTTGAAGATGAGTTTGAGGCGAAAACAGGCATTTTTCTTAATTTGCTTGAGCCGCTTATAATCGTTATTTTAGGCTGTGTTGTGCTATTAATTGTTGCGGCCATCTTTATGCCTATTCTAAAAATAAATACTGCGGTGTTCTAGAACGGAGATAGATATGAAAAATTCAGATAGTGTTGAAAGCTTGGGAAAAGCCAAAAATGAAGAAGGGTTTACGCTTGTTGAAGTGTTGGTCGCTTTGGCAATTATAGGTATTATGACGACAATTGTTGTGGTCAATCTCTTGCCTGAAACGGGAAAGGCCCGCCTGCAAAAAGCTAAATCTGATATTCGAATTATAGAACAAGCGTTGGAGATGTATAATCTGGATATATTTGATTATCCAGAAGAAGATGCGGGGCTTGAAGCTTTGAGAAGGCAACCTTCTGGTGTGGATGAAAGTCGATATCGCCCAGGAGGGTATGTAAAATTGCTACCAAACGACCCTTGGGGAAATCCCTATATTTATCGGTATCCTGGTGATAACGGCGTTTTTGACCTTTTGTCTTATGGGGCTGACGGAGAAGAGGGTGGTGAGGGTGTTAATGCTGATATTGTTAATTGGCAATAGTCATTGAAACTAAATCACATTCAGAGGCAGGGTTTACCCTAACAGAAATTCTAATCGTTTTGGTTATCATTGCGTTGATGTCATCGGTTGTTATTTTGACAATCCCGCCCCCTAAGTCAGACTTGGAAACCCAAGTTGAAATGATGGTTGGTGCGCTGAATAGAATGTCTCAAAATAGTTTGATTACGGGACGGGTAAGCGCGGCCGGTTTCTCTAGTGAAGGGTTTGGTCTTTATGATTATGTCAATGGAGAATGGGAGGAGACCTTTACTGACGGGTGGCACGATTCATACCGCTTACAATTTGAACGTGAAGAGGCAAAGTTGGATCTACCGAAAACAACAGCCCCGTCTATACTTTTCCATCCCACAGGTTTATCAACCCCATTTGAATTGGCAATGTCTAATGGTCAGACAGAATATGTTTTAGAGGCGTCTGGAAACGGACGTGTTGTGTTGCGAAAGTCCCAATGATGAGATTTTCAAATCGACAAGATGGGTTTACCTTAGTTGAAGTCATGGTTGCGTTGGTGATATTTAGCGTAGCGATAGTTGGTCTAACCCATAGCGGGACGGAGTCTGTTCGCGCGGTTAGTGTTTTGCAAAATAAAACTTTTGCAGGAATTGTTGCCGATAACCAGCTCGTTTATGCGCGTTTGAGACCTTTGAAAACGGGAGTCGAAACCGGAGAGGAACAAGCTGGAGAGCGTGTCTATGAATGGCGTACTGAAACCGTAGAAACAGAGAGCAATGACTTTTATCAGATTGTTGTGACGGTTAATTTGAAAAATGATGACCAAACGCTTATATCCCGGACGGCTTTTCGGCTAGGCCGGAACTCATGATATTATTTCGTAAATATTTAGAAACTTATCAGTCCCGAGGCAAAGATGAGGGATTCACGCTTATAGAAGTCCTTATTGCGTTGTTCTTATTCGCGTTAATTTCCGTTGGCACCATGACGGCTTTAACACAGAGCCTTCGCGGAAAAAGCCAGCTTGAGATGGCTGTCAAAACTATCAATGAGCTTAATAGCGCAAGAGCGATTATAGGAACGGATATGTCAACCCTGACATTGCGGCCTATACGAGATGAGCTTGGCGGGATTAAGCCTTACAGTCTGACAACGGATGGTGAGGCTCTATTGACCTTTACGCGCCGCGGTCGCGAAAATCCTGGGGGACTAGAAACGCGAGGAGATTTGGAGCGGGTGGAGTATCTACTGGCCGAGAATAATCTAATCAGGCGGTCTTTTTCACATGAAAATCCAAGTTCAAATCCGACATATATTGATCGTGTTTTGTTGAATAATATTCAAGATGTGACGGTGAAAGCGCAAAACTTTTCGGCAGGACGGGTTCAAACCGTCGAGCAATTTCGGTTATCCAGTACCCAGTCTACGGACGTGCCAGATATATTGATATTTGAAATTACAGACCGTAATGGAGTCGCAATCAATCATGCTTTTGAGTTTGAGTCATGAGTAAGTCGCCAGAAAAAGAACGTGGGACTATTTTGCTCACGACCCTTTTGATAATGGCCGTTATGGCAGGTGTATCGGTTGCCATAATGGATGATATCCGCTTTGCCGTGAAACGGGTTATAAATGTTGGCGATTATGCGCAGGCGGATTGGTATGTTAAGGGCGCAGAAGATTTTGCATCTAGCTATATTTCCGATAGGCTCGGAAGATTGCCAAATGAGGCTAAAAATCAAGCGCTCTTAACGCCTCAAATATTTGCTTTCCCATATGAAGGCGGAAGCATGACGTTAAATGTACGCGACGGGACCCATTGTTTTTCACTGGGAAGTTTAGTGACCCTTGAAGGAACACAAAACACACCCGGAGTACTTCAATTTTCGAGGCTGCTTAAATCAGTGGGGTGGCCTGATAATGAGGCAGATAGTATGAGCGGCGTTTTAGCGGATTGGAGCGACCGGGATACGCAGCGCCAAATTAACGGGGCTGAGGATGGCGATTATCTACACCGCACACCTCCGCATCGTACGGCAAATGCACCTGTTGCTTCAGTTATGGAATTAAGATCGCTTCAAGGCATGACCGAAGAACTTTACCAGTCTATTCGTCCGTTTGTCTGCGCTAGGGGCTTAGGCGAGCTAACGGAATTTAATATTAATACTGCTACGCCGCTCGATGCATTTGTGTTGTCGAGTTTGATGGGAGGAGCTGAGCATTTACAAACTGCTATCCAGCTGATCACGGAACGCCCCCCTGTGGGCTATGGTGATGCAACAATATTACTGGCCGCACCAGCTCTTGCTAATTTTCCCACAGAAGAGATCGCGCTGGAGCAGATTATATTTGAGCCTAAAAAATTATGGGTCGAAGCTCAGGTTAATTACCGTAATGCGTCTCGTGTTGTTGTTTTTGAATTTGATGGGGTGGACAATGAAGGTGCTAATCTGACATATCGCGGGTGGGGCGGAGAAAACTTACGTCCCACTATACAAAACCCTAATTCTCTAAATGAGGTGTCTAATTAAATGAAGCGTCACGTAAAATGACGAACCGGCTCATTATCCTCATGCCCAGTCATGCGGACGGGCCTGGCCTATGGGGGCGCGTTAACGGTGCCAAAGTCATAGCTCATGGACGTGATGCACCGCCGGCTGATATTAGCGCAGAGGTGATTGCAGTTCTGGCTGGCCAATCCGTTCGGCTTTATCCACATGAGTTACCCGTCTCGTCTAAACGGGACCGCTTACGCGCGGCAGGTTTTAGTATTGAAGATATGGTGGCTCAGCGCTTGGATCATATGCATATTGCGCTGGATGACAACCGCATTGGCGTTATGTCTAAAACGGATCTTCAGGACGCGCTTGATCAGCTTTCAGACGCAGGATTAAAGCCAACCCAAGCGATTGCTGATTTTGATGCTTTATCCGGTATTGAGGGGGATATAGAAATGCTTGACCGGGTTGTGAGTACAGGCGAGCTTGGCCATACGGTCGATTTGGATTGGTCTGAAACAACAACTCCTCAAACATTCTCTGACGAAAAATTGTTAAGTGCTATTGGCGTGCAGCTGGAGAAGGGCGAGGTGCTTAATCTTCTTCAAAATGAATTTTCAATCAAATCAGGGTTAGGATTGGAATGGCGGCGTTTCGCGGGTCTTGGAGCTTTGGCAGCCAGTCTCGCTATAGCCGGACTTGTTTGGCAAGGGCTTGAGGCGCGGGCCATGAAGTTACGAGCCGCCGATATTAAAACTCGCACAGCGCAACTTTATAGTGAAGCAACCGGGAAAGCGGCGCCGACTAATCCGGCCTTAGCTGCAACGCGGGCGCTTAAAGCTGGCGGTCAAGATAGTTTTGAATTTCTACATCTGTCTCAAATTCTGTTTAACGGTGTTGAAAAAATAGACGGACTATCCGTTGATCAACTTCGTTATCAACAAACCCGTCATGAATTACAATTACGCCTTATTTATCCCAGCTTTGAGAGCGCATCAGAGTTCGAAGCCGCGGTTAAATCCGCAGGAGGCCAGCTCATCACTGGAGGTGTTCGCGAACAGTCAGGTGAATTTGTCGGTGAAGCCGTATTACGGGAAGGTCGATCATGATGGCCTTGTTGAAATGGGATGAGCGAGAGCTCTACGAAAAGCTTATCATGACAGCTATAATGCTTGGTGTGATTGTGGCGTTATTATGGTTGCTTCTTATAAACCCGGTTTTGAACTCTAAAGCCGAAGCCCGAACTCTTTCGGAAAATGCTCAACGTGACCATAGAATTGTAACACGTGCTTTGCCAAAAATAGGGCAAAGCTCTGTTACAACAGGGCAGCCCTTTTCACGGGCAGTTCTCATTGATACGGCTCGTAAAAAAAGCGTCAGGCTCTCTCGTGTTCAGCCCGATGGAGAAAACGTTAATGTCTGGATTGACGAAGTTCCAACCGGACAGCTTTACGGCTTGATTAATAGTTTAGTCACTGAAAACGGCGCTCAAATTAGCCGGGCTACGATTACGGCAAGTGAAAACGGTTTGCTGTCCGCGCAGTTGACGCTTCAATAAGTTTAACATTTTTCTCTATGTAATTTTCTTATAACGTCATTTTCCTTCTGTTTATCAGACCTAAAAAATATATTTGAGAGGTCCTGTGTTTCTTTAATGTTTGGGTCGTGTAAATCACTTCTATATGTCTTAACATTTTGATTTAAATGTCGGACAAAATCTTTGAATTCCAAACAGGAATCGGCTTTGTTAGATGAAAATCCGGCCTTTTCCGCAGAGGTCGTACATCCGTTCAAAAACAATGTTAGCCCTATAAAGATTAAGGTACTGCCTTTTTTCATTAATATTCTCCCTGTAGTTTATGCTTTGTCGCGTTAAGTGCCAAGGAGAGTGCTGGCAAGTTACAGTTGTTACAGATTGAGAAGCAATTGGAGCTCTATATCTCTCCTTGCAACTCTCCTAACATTGACCTATAGGCGCGCCTGACTGTTACGGTGTGGCTTTCCTCACGCCATTTGTCATTAGGAGGCTCGGATTGGCCGGGCCAGACCGCAGGACACAACCTGTCGGCCGGAACCGATTTTAAAGGAAACTATTATGAGCACAGCTCAAGACTCCCTCAATCCATCCACATCTGATTTTGCATCCATGTTAGAGGCCTCCCTCGAGGCGAACTCTATGGATGAAGGCTCTGTTGTCAAAGGTCTCGTCACCGCCCTTGAAAAAGACACGGTTGTTGTCGACATTGGCCTTAAGACAGAAGGCCGTATTCCGCTGCGAGAATTTTATTCACCAGGATCTGATGAGCAGATCAAAGTTGGTGATACGGTTGATATATATTTAGAACGTATTGAAAATGCTCTGGGTGATGCTGTTCTCTCGCGCGACAAAGCCCGCCGCGAAGAAAGCTGGATTAAAATGGCGAAATTCCATGAGGCGGAAGAGCCTGTACCAGGCGCTATTGTTGGCCGTGTTAAGGGAGGCTTTACGGTTGACCTTGGCGGGATCAATGCTTTCCTTCCTGGTTCTCAAGTTGATATT
This sequence comes from uncultured Hellea sp., assembly GCA_964576765.1. Lineage (GTDB taxonomy): Bacteria > Pseudomonadota > Alphaproteobacteria > Caulobacterales > Maricaulaceae > Hellea. The sequence goes on along the minus strand of CAZNWH010000005.1, from coordinate 36,894 downwards.
CGCCCGGTTCGGGATGTCGGCCCGCTGATGAATCAAGAGCAGCCTTTTTTAATCCTGAAAATGGACCGTGCCCGCGGTAATATAGTAGTTTCCCGTCGCGCTATTCTAGAAGAAAGTCGTGCTGAACAACGCGCCGAGCTCGTCGGACAGTTGGCAGAAGGCGAAACACGCGAAGGCGTTGTTAAGAATATTACGGATTACGGCGCGTTCGTTGATCTGGGCGGTATTGATGGTCTTCTCCACGTTACAGATATGAGCTGGCGCCGCGTATCCCACCCAAGCCAAGTTCTGGCTGTCGGGGATACAGTTAAAGTTAAAATTGTTCGTATTAATCCTGAAACGCAACGCATCAGCCTTGGCATGAAACAGCTTCAAGAAGATCCTTGGATGGCAGCAGCTGCGAAATACACTATCGGTACACGTCATACCGGTACAGTGACGAATATTGCAGATTATGGGGCTTTCATCGAACTTGAAGAAGGTGTCGAAGGTCTTGTTCATGTTTCTGAAATGTCTTGGACTAAGAAAAACATCCATCCGGGGAAGATTGTTTCAACGTCGCAGGAAGTTGAAGTTGAAGTTCTTGAAGTAGATGAAGACAAACGCCGTATCTCACTTGGTATCAAACAATGCCAGGATAATCCTTGGGATAGTTTTGCAGATCGTTTCCCTGTCGGGTCTACAATCTCGGGCGAAGTTAGGTCTGTAACTGAGTTTGGTCTCTTTATAGGTCTCGACGGTGATATTGATGGCATGGCTCACCTTTCTGATTTGTCATGGGATAAATCAGGCGAAGAAGCTTTGCAGGAGTATAAAAAAGGCGACACAGTTGAAGCCAAAATATTGGAAGTTGATATTGAGAAAGAACGTATCAGCCTTGGCGTCAAACAATTATCAAAAGACACATCACCGGCCGGCGGCGGCAAAGGTGTGTCACGTGGTAAAACTGTGACTTGTACTGTTACCAATGTTCAATCGGCTGGGTTGGACGTTACATTCGGTGAAGAGGATGAGATAACTGCCTTTATTCGCAAAGGTGATTTGTCTCGGGAACGTTCAGAACAGCGGCCAGAGCGCTTTGCGGTTGGTGATAAAGTTGACGCGAAAGTTACCCGTGCGACGAAAGGACAATATCAACTCTCTATCAAGGCACTTGAGATTGCCGAAGAGAAAGAAGCTGTTGAACAATACGGATCAGCAGACTCAGGAGCGTCACTTGGAGATATTCTTGGTGCAGCCTTAAAAGGTGATAAGTAGTCTATATTAAGACGTTATTAACCATAAAAGGCCCTGAAATCATTAAGGTTTCGGGGTCTTTTTTATGGTTCAAACTAAATTGCGGTTGACGTCTTGCAGGAGGATTTGCTTAAAAGAATTATGCTGCGATCCGAACTTATAGATGTGTTACACGAAGAAAACCCTCATTTAACGAGATACGATGTTGAGCGCGTTGTAGCGGTTGTTTTGGAGTCAATTACACAAACTTTGGAAAAAGGGGCCCGTGTGGAGCTACGCGGTTTTGGCGCTTTTTCTGTTCGGCATCGAAAATCTCGCTCTGGCCGAAACCCCCGCACAGGTGGCGAGGTTTTCGTTCCCGAGAAACATGTACCCTTTTTCAGGACAGGAAAGGACTTGCGTGCCCGCATTGATGCGACGCGTTAATCTCTAATTACTCAACTGTTATTCGTTAACTTCTCTTATTAGTGCCTTATTGACGCAGATAGGCGTTTTATGCCATATCGCGACCATCTGGCCGGATAGCGGTCGTGTTACTAAGGGGGAAAATCATGGGAATGATTTCTGAATTTAAAGATTTTGCAATGGCTGGCAATATGCTTGATATGGCTGTTGGCATCATCATGGGCGGTGCATTTGGTACAGTTATTAAATCACTTATCGACGATGTAGTCATGCCAGTCGTCGGGCACTTTACGGGTGGTGCAGATTTTAGCGCGCTTAAAATACCACTGAGCTCAGAAGAAGGTTCTGCAGCGATTGGGTATGGACTTTTCATTAATGCGCTTATCGCATTCTTGATTTTAGCATTTGTTCTTTATCTTATGATCAAAGGGATGAACGCAGCGAAAAAAGCCGAAGCCGAAGCTCCAGAAGCTCCGCCAGCAAATGAAGTTCTTTTGGCTGAAATTCGCGATTTACTGAAAAAGTAACGTCGCGGTATTTTTAAATTAAAAAGCCGCCTTGTGCATATCGCGTAAGCGTGAATTGCATGGGGCGGTTTTTTTTATGGCTCATTGCCGGTTAAGGCTGAACGCTTTAAGCGTATTTTTCGCCAAGATAGACGCGGCGAACATCTTTATTAGCCCTGATTTCGTCAGGCGTACCTTCAAAGAGGGCTTCGCCCTGAAAGAGGATGGATGCCCGGTCCACAATATCGAGTGTTTCACGTACACGGTGGTCGGTAATAAGGATGCCAATACCGCGCTTTTTCAAATAAAGAACAAGTTCGGAAATATCAGCGATAGCAATGGGGTCAATACCCGTGAAAGGCTCGTCCAAAAGTATAAAACTGGGCCGAGAGGCAAGGGCTCGCGCAATTTCAACCCGGCGACGTTCACCCCCGGATAAAGCTAAGGCTGGGCTTTTTTTAATATGTCCGATGTTAAGCTCATCTAATAAAGCATCGACATTATCGTTCCATTTGGACCGATTTTTTTCCGTTAATTGTACAACGGCTCGGATGTTTTCTTCCACAGTCAAGCCGCGGAAAATAGATTGTTCTTGAGGTAGATAACCGACGCCTAGACGGGCACGTTGGTACATTGGCAGATCGGTAATGTCTTGGCCGTCAAGTGAAATCATGCCCCTGTCGGCCTCGATTAAGCCCATAATCATATAAAAACTTGTAGTCTTGCCCGCGCCGTTAGGTCCCATCAGGGCTACAACTTCGCCTCGCTGAACGGTTAATGTAATGTCTTTAACAACCACACGTCCGCGATAAGCTTTGCCAATATTATTGGCCGCTAAGCCTTTAGCGGGAGGAACTATAGCCTGCGTTTTATTTGCAGGTCGAAATGTGAGATCAGCCTCAGCCATGTCAGTCTCTTTATGTTAGCGCCGCAATTATCCTTTAGGAGGAGGATTGATTGCCTGTATTTTTGATCAAAATTCTTACGCGTCCTTTGGATCCGCAACGGCGGCCTTTGCACGAACCTAACACCCGCGCTTTTTCAGTGCCTAGATTATAAATAAGGGTATCACCGGTGACTACGTTTTCGCCTTGGAGCAAGATAACGTCACCAGTGACTGTAAAGGTATCCGATTCTTTTGTATATACTCCGTTATTGCCTCGGACTTCTTGGTCGGGTGTGAGGTAGTAAAAATTACCTGAAGCTTCAATACGGCTTATATCACCAGTATCAGGGCCAAGCCCTGTTGACCCGCCATAAATTTTCATCACGTCTGATAAAATACGTGTTTCACCTTGGCGTACATCGACCTGACCAGATAAAATCGTTACACCAGCGGTGTTGCTAACATCATCTGCATCGGCTTGTATAGGATCACTATTGTTTCGAGAAAATTGGGCTTGGGCTGTTATCGGTAACATTAGGGGTAGCATAATGCTGATAGCGGATAGGATAAAAGTTGATTTTAGACGTGTCATCGAATCTTTCCTGTTTATTGCTACCGCTGAATTGTAATGCGCGAGCGGCCAGTTGTACATCCTTGTCCCTGACAATCGCCTGTAAATCGTATGGTTTCTGTTTTCACGTTATAAATTAATTTATCGGTGTCCGCTGTGCTGCCTGATGGTTGTTTGACTTTGACTTTACCTGTGACGGTCATAATTTCTTTATCACGTTCATAGACACCTCGATCGCCTGTCACAATGTTATCAGGTGTTGTGTAGCGAAATTGACCTTTTGCATCAATGCGCCTGATGGGGCCAAGGGTTAAGCTTCCATTGGCGTTATTTTTAGCTTCATGTCGAAAAATATCCATTTCGTTCGATTGGGTTCGGTTTTTCCCTTGTTTGACATCAACATTCCCAGCGAGCGTCGTTAAACCGCCCGTATAAGTGGCTGTATCAGCTGTGATGTTGATGGGTGTATCACCCCCAAAGGCTTGACCTTTTCGAGCGGTGTTTAAATTTGAAATTTCTCCAGATGTAGCAACGGCATTAGCTGTATTTCTCTGTATTAAGGCGTCCATACCGTTTTTAAAAACGAATGTTTTATAATTATCTTTTATCTCAAAGGCATTGCCATTAGCTTCGCCAAAATTACCAAGGCATTCAATACGGTTTTGACCTTCAATGCGTTTTTCGCGAGCGTAAATTTTGGCTTGATTTGTTATACATGTATTTCCGTCATCAGTGGTGAGATCGACTGAAAATTCCAAATTTAGAATTTTTTTAACGTCATCATAAATGCCTTTTTCAGCCACGACGAAAGAGGAGGGAGCTCCGGCTTCACGAATAAATTCCAGAACGGGGCTTTTTAGAGTGACTTCATTGCGATTTGCCAATGTGCGAGTCGCATCAATAGCCGTCAGATAATAAGGCTGTCCGTCATCAGTGCGTCCACTATAGCGCGGACCAATCATTTTAACGGATTCGGTCGGATTATCTTTTGGAAAATTTCCAGGCGAATTACCTTTTGCGAACTCATAGGCAAGATAAACTCCCAGTCCCGCAGAGATAGCCATGAGTAACCATCTTAGACTTTTAATGCGACGGCTATGCTTGCGGGCGGCTTCTAGGGTTAGGGTCCGTTTAGGTTCCCAAAGCCCCAGAGTTTCACTGGCTTTTTTTTCGCCGGAAGATATAGCCGTTGAATTCATATCTGTACCTATAAGGTAGCCCAAGTCCTATGACGATAGTGAATGTCACGACATGACCAGATCGTAAGGTTACGTATATAGGCTACCAACTTAATCAGAACGACGCATTCTGTGACTGAATATATCGACATCGCCCCATCCTGCCAGATCAAGCGCGGCACGCGTTGGTAAAAAATCAAAACAGGCCTTGGCCATGTCAAACCGGTTTTCTCGGTAAAGCCGGGCCGATAAAATGGTTTTGAGTTGATGTAAATATAGCACATCGGAGGCCGCATAATCCAATTGGGCTTGTGTCAGTTCGTCAGAGGCCCAATCAGAACTTTGTTGTTGCTTAGATAATTCAACGCCCAATAATTCCCGGCATATATCCTTAAGGCCGTGTCTGTCAGTATAGGTTCTAACTAACCCCGAGGCGATTTTGGTGCAAAAGACGGGAGTGACATCAACTTGTAGATCGCGAGAGAGGATCGCCACATCAAAGCGTCCATAATGGAATATTTTCTCCACATTTTTATCAGATAGCAAGGCTTTTAGGTTTGGGCAGTCAAATGTTTGACGATTGATTTGAACGATATGCGCGTCGCCATCCCCAGCAGAAAGTTGTACAAGACATAATTTATCTCGAATTAGGGATAATCCTTGTGTTTCAGTATCAACAGCCACGGCTGACCCGAAGTCTAAATCCGCTGGGAGGTCGCCTTTGTGTAAAGTCACTGCCATTATTATGGTCCTTATTTTTCGCCAGACTTAAGGCCCTAAGATTAAAATAACAATGCCTGATTTTCGGCGGTATTCTAATGTTCATGTGTTAGTCATATATTATGAAGCAACTCACAGATGCAGACAGATATGAAATTTTGAGCCAAAGAGATATGGCCTATGCGGATGCTTTTTTTGTCGGGATTAGCAGCACGGGAATATTTTGCCGCCCAGGGTGCCCGGCCCGCCGTCCAAAACGTGAAAATTGTCAATTTTTTGAGACTGCGAAAGAGGCTTTATCTGCGGGATATCGTGCCTGTAAACGCTGCCATCCCGAACATCACTCGGGTGAAGCTTCGACCCTCATTCGACAACTCATTTATTTGATCGAAGAAAACCCTGAAAAACGGTGGCTGGAAAAGGATATCAAGGCGATAGGACTTGATCCATCTACAGTTCGCAGGCAGTTTAAAAAACGTTTTGGATTGACTTTTTCGCAATATGCTAGGGAGCGTAGATTGGGTCTTGCCGCCAAAGGTATTATTAAGGGAGACAGCGTGATCAATGCCCAGTTAACAGCAGGATATGAGAGTGCTTCAGCTTTTCGTAGTGCTTTTGCTAAAACCTTTGGCGCGCCGCCTGCAAAGTCAAAAGAGGAGCCTCTTTACATAGATTGGATTTCAACGCCGTTAGGGCCAATGCTTGCCATATGTGATGAAGCTAACCTCTACATGCTTGAGTTTACTGTTCGTAAAAATATGGACCGTGGGTTTATAAGGCTCCGTAAAGCACATGGACGTGCTGTAATTCCAGGGCGGACGTCAATCACAGAGCAAATAGAAATAGAATTAAAAGCGTATTTTGCTGGCCAGTTGCAAAATTTTAAGACGCCTCTCGCACCGACAGGGACGGATTTTCAAAACCGAGTCTGGAGAGCACTTCGGGATATTCCTTATGGAACGAGCTGTGCTTATACAGACTTAGCTATTGCTATTGGGAATGAAAAGGCCGTTCGGGCAGTGGCGAGTTCAAATGCGAATAATGGGTTGGCCCTGATTATTCCCTGTCACCGCGTTATAGCCAAAGGCGGCGGTTTAGGCGGTTATGCGGGAGGGGTTGATAAGAAACGCTGGCTTCTCGACCATGAGTCCAAGAATAAAATTGCTAATAAGGATGTTTAACTTTTTTCTTTTGCTTACCGAGCGTGGCGTTAAGTGATTTGAAGTAATTTAACTTAAATATATTTATCAACAATGCACATAAACATATACCAACCAAGACGCCTATAAAATTAGCTGCCATGTCGTTGATGCTCAAATTACGACGTTTCGTAAATATGGGTTGCGCTATTTCGGCTAAAATAGATGTGAAAAAAAGCACTGTGACCATTTTCTTGGTTCCGAGTTTAGGGAATGACATGGCCATAAAAAAACTTAATCCTGCAAACCCAATAAGGTGAAGAAGCTCGCTTGAACGTGTGAAATGAAATAACCTTGGGATTGGCCTAAAATAAGCATATGTCGTGAAGGCAGCGATGCATATAAAGCTAAGTCTGGAAAAGAACAAAAACATTCGTCAATACGCCATGAGTAGATAATTTACATAGGTTTTAAGCATTAAGTATGCAGTTTGATCTGCGGATTAAAAGAAATAATAACAGTGTCACGGCCTTGTTTTCTGCGCCTTTTGGGCGCATATAAACTGTAGCATAAAAGATTTAAACCTCCCCTAAATTTTCGGAGTAAATTATGAAAGTCCTTGTCCCAGTCAAGCGTGTGCTTGACTATAATGTCAAAGCGCGGGTCAAATCTGACCAAAGCGGAATAGACCTTGCGAATGTAAAGATGAGCATGAATCCCTTTGATGAAATTTCTGTTGAAGAGGCTGTGCGGATGCAAGAGGCTGGAACGGCTAGCGAAACAATCGTTGTTTCTATAGGTCCTGCAAAAGCACAAGAAACTATTCGAACGGGCTTGGCTATGGGTATTGATCGAGGCATTCACGTTCAAACGGACGAAGATCTTGAACCTCTTGCGGTCGCTAAAATTCTTAAAGCCATTGTAGACGCGGAGGGCCCTGAAATGGTCATTCTTGGCAAGCAGGCGATTGATAATGATTATGGCGCTACAGGCTCCATGCTGGCTGCGCTTTTGGGGTGGCCACAAGGTACATTTGCCAATACTGTTGAGAAAGATGGCGCTGGCCTTAAAGTGGTTCGTGAAGTTGATGGTGGTCTTCAAACCGTCAAGACAGAACTTCCGGCGGTTATAACAACTGACCTTCGCTTAAATGAACCACGTTACGCTTCCCTTCCCAATATTATGAAGGCCAAGAAAAAGCCAATTGATGCCAAGACTCCCGCTGATTATGGTGTTGATACCGCAGCTCGCCTTAAGACCTTAAAAGTCACAGAACCTGAAGCCCGCAAGGCTGGTATCAAAGTCGAAGACGCGGCGCAGTTAGTTGATAAGCTTAAAAACGAAGCAGGAGTGATTTAATGGCTATTCTTGTTGTTGCAGAACACAATAATTCTGACCTAAAAGATGCCACCCATAAAACTGTGACAGCCGCAGCGGCCATGGGCGGTGACATTGACGTGCTCGTCGCTGGAAAAGGCGTTAAAGATGTTGCCGCCGCAGCGGCTAAAATCTCGGGTGTTCGTAAAGTTATTACATGCGATCACGTCTCGCTCACACGTCAACTTGCTGAGAGTATGGAAGAGGTGCTTGTTCCGCTTATGAGCGGATATGACGCGGTTCTGGCGCCAGATACGACAACGCATAAAAACTATATGCCGCGTGTAGCAGCTAAGCTTGATGTACAGCAAATATCGTCAGTGACAGGCGTTGAAAGCGCTGACACATTTGTGCGCCCGATTTATGCAGGTAACGCTATGGCGACCGTTCAATCGTCCGATTCCAAAAAATGCGTTACTGTTCGAACAACAGCCTTCGCGGCTGCAGAGGAGGGCGGGTCTGCCTCGGTCGAAACTATTGCAGATCCTTCAGGCCCATTTAAAGCTGAATATATTGGTGAAGAATTATCCAAATCTGATCGCCCCGAACTCACTGCTGCTAAAGTCGTGATCTCCGGGGGACGCGGTATGGGAAGTGGCGAAAACTTTAAACTCATAGAAGGTATAGCCGATAAACTCGGCGCTGCAATGGGGGCGTCACGCGCGGCAGTTGATGCGGGCTTTGTGCCTAATGACTGGCAAGTCGGCCAAACCGGTAAAGCGGTAGCACCTGCGCTCTATATTGCGGTGGGTATCTCCGGCGCGATCCAGCATTTGGCCGGTATGAAAGATTCCAAGGTTATCGCGGCTATCAATAAAGATGAAGATGCTCCGATTTTCCAAGTGGCCGATTACGGTTTGGTAGCGGATTTGTTCAAAGCTTTACCAGAACTTGAAGCCGAGTTGGAAAAAGCAGGTTATTGAAAAACCTGTCATAAATAACTCAAACAAAGCCCGTCCATTGTAGCGGGCTTTTTTGTGTATCAAGCTTGGGTTATTAAGTAAATTAAGGGCAAATTTTATATAATTAAATTGATGACGCCATAAGCTACGCCAAGGCTAAGAAAAAAACCTATCAGAATCAATACGCCATCTCTGGCTGTTATACCTAAGCCAAACAGACCAATTATAAAGGCTGGCGCGATCACACCAAATGGAACCACTCCTAGAGGGATCATAGTCACCGCCAATATTATGGCAAGCATGGCTGTCAGAACTTGTGCTGGCCCGCTTGTCATCAACGGCAATCTTGGATGGATTATATTATCTATTTTTGAGAGAACAGGACTGACCACCTTATGTGTTTTTTCTAATTTAGAGTCCGATATCTTAATCCGTCGCAGTATTTCAGGCATCCAGGGGTGAGTGCGTCGAAATAAAAGTTGAAGCGCAAAGACTATAATAATTAGCCCAAAAGCTGCGGGCAGACCCGGAATGGCTCCGATCGGGGTCATAAGAAATAAACTGCAAAGTATCATAACTGGACCAAAAGCTCGATCTCCAAATGCCTCTACAATAGTTTTTAAGTCAGTTTCAGTCCCGCCCGTAGCTTCGCGGGCGGTGTCTAATATGGCTTCAAGCGGCTTTTCTCTCGAGGTGTCTTTTGACGTGTGTGATGTATCTTTGGGGCTCATAAACGGGCCTATATCATAGATATATAAAAATTCGCCAGAAAAGGATTTCACATAAATCTAGGAGACCTTAAAGGGGCTTATGTCTTTAGAAATCTGGCTTGCTCTTGTGGCGTTATTTGGAATAGGCGGCCTCACGCCCGGCCCAGCCGTCATGCTCGTTATGGCGTCTGCCTTTCGTTATGGGTTTAAACCTGCCATGTTACCAGCGCTCGGGATTGCTAGCGCGAATGTTGTATGGCTTTTATTAGCGGCGTCGGGGGCTGCCGCATTGGCGACAACGGTTCCCAAAGCGTTTCTGGGCTTAAAGGTCATCGGCGTTATAGTCATTCTTTATCTGGCCTTAACGGCCATGTTTGGTCCTCTGCCAGACCCAAACGCAAAAGCTGCCGACGCGCCCCCGCGATCAAAACTTTACTCTCGGGGTGTTGCTTTACAATTGTCATCACCGATGCCGCTTGTTTATTTTGGATTGTTATTGCCTGCATATTTTGATGCCAGCTATTCGCTCCCTCTACAAATCGCTATTATGTTTTTGACTGTCACCACGACAGAACTCTTAGGCTTAGGAGCCTATGCTTATGGAGCTCAAAAAATAAGGGAATGGCTAAAAAAACCTCGGCAGGCCCGAATATTTAACATTATTATTGGGCTAGTCATGATTGCTTCAGGAATTTGGGCTATCCTGAGTACAACAAGCTATTAGGCCTTGCATTCTATAAATCCCGCGCTAAGAGGCGCGCAAATTTAACAGTGAGAAATCCCATGGATATGTCTAAAATTCCCGTCGGAAATAATCCGCCTTTCGACATTAATGTCATTGTAGAAGTCCCTCTTGGCGGAGAACCTATAAAATATGAGCTGGATAAAGACTCAGGCGCCATGTTTGTGGATCGCTTTTTATACACAGCCATGCGATATCCATGTAATTATGGCTTTATTCCTCATACTTTATCGAATGATGGTGATCCCACAGATGTTTTAGTCGTCGGTAACAGGGCTTTGATGCCAGGAAGTGTTATACGGGCACGCCCGGTTGGCGTTTTAATGATGGAAGATGAAGCGGGTATTGATGAAAAAATCGTAGCCGTCCCCCATCAGAAGCTTAGCCGCTATTATGACGATATTAAGCTCCATTCTGATTTGCCTCAAATTCTTTTAGATAGAATTTCACATTTCTTTGAGCATTATAAGGATTTGGAATCCGATAAATGGGTTAAAATTCTAGGGTGGGAGAACCGTGAAAAAGCCGGAGACCTTATTCTTGAAGGGATAAAGGCAGCCAAGAAGCTTAGCGCCTAACTGAACTTGATATAACAGCGCGTTAATGGCAGGTTCAGGGGGACTCATATAGGTTACGACATGATATTAAGACTAATTGCAGTCGGTTTAGCGCCACTTTACCTATTGGCGTGTCAACCAAAGGTACAGATTGTACCCTCGGAAAAACCTATTGTGATTAATTTGAATGTAAAAATAGACCAAGAAGTTCGCGTCCGTTTAGATAAAGATGTGGAAGACTTGATCGAGAATAACCCCGACCTTTTTTAGGGAGACAGCTATGACATTGAAGACAAAAATTTTAACAAGCTTATCAGCTGCCGCTTTGCTGACAGGGGGCTTGACCACTGTAATTTTATTGGGAACGTCTGAATCTGCTCTCGCGCAAAGTCAATCAGCTAAAGTCATTGTCGATACCGCAAAAGAACGTGGTACCATTGGAGAGACGCCCGCTGGATATCTTGCAATTGTCGGAGGCGAAACGGCAGCCGAGCGAAATGCCATGAATGAAATCAATATTAAACGTAAAGCCTTATATACAAGAAAGGCTCGTGCTGAAAATCTTCAGGTGGAAGTTGTCGCCGCTATTTTTGGTGAAAAACAGATTCTGAAAGCTCGCAGTGGTCATAAAGTCATGTCCACTGGAGGTAGCTGGCAAACAAAATAATTAACTAAATGTTACAATAAAAACCCGGCTAATTGCTGGGTTTTTTTATTTATAATATAGTCTTTCAGACCTAAGGTTTTTTGAAGAGAAGCGTCATCCGATTTGACTCTCCAATGGCTTCCATTTTAGCTTTTAGTTCAGGGTTATCAGTGGATGTTCCCAAACTTGGGGGCAGACGCCAAACAATATCTTCATTGCTTGGAACATCTTTTGGGTTTTCGTTCACTGAACTATCTTTAACAAATTTAAACCCGGCAGCTTCGAATTTAGCGATGAGCTGAGATTTTTTCAAATAACCCTTACTACCATTAGCCCATATGTCATCATTAGTTTCTGGTCCTTGATGTTGAACCACGCCAACGACCCCACCGCTTTTCAATAAAGCATGTGCATCCCCAAGAGCTTCGGTTAAATATCCTCCTTTATCATCAAACCGGGCAAGGTTATGCAAGGCTCGTACAAATAATACGGCGTCAATTTGACCATCCATAGCCGTATCACGCGCGCCAAATGTAAAAGCGCTTATTTTACCTTCGGAGCCTGCGCGCCAATCTTGTGCGCCTTCAACCCATTCAGCGGCCCACCTCTTCTTCTTCTCCAAAAATTCAGCATTGGCAAAACCGCCAAATTCAGGCCACATTTTAAGAGAATAATCCATCCCTATCATGTGTCCTTCATCTCCCAAATATGGAATAAGGATTTTTGAATACCAGCCACCTCCTGGTAACGCATCAGCAACTTTCATACCGGGCGCAATACCAAAAAATTCCAAAGTCTCTTGCGGATGGCGGGCATCATAACGCGCTTTGGCTTTGTCGCTTTGCGCAGCCAATATTCCAGCTAATTTAGCCCCGTCAAATTTTGGTGCCATAACGGTTTTAACACTGTCTTGAACGCCTTCTGAGGCCTCTTTTGCAGTATCGGCGACATTGTTACATGCCGCCATCACGATGGCACTCATGACAGATAGAAATAATGATCTTTTCATTATGATAGTCTCCATAACTCTTTGGACTTACTTAGAGAAATTATATGGCTCTGGCAAATAATGCATCCCAAAAGTGCTGACGAATACAAATCAACTGCGCCGCTCGTGAAATTGTCCATATTTACGGTAACGACCTAGATAGCTTGGCACAATCGCTTCAAGAGTTTCCAGACTTATACCAAGCTCTGAAAAACCTAACGCATCATCGGCCACAACATTATCAAACTTTAAATTTTTAACCTGATCACGCGTCAAGAAAGGTTTGACAAATGGCGCATATCCGGAGACTTCGCCCATAAAGCCCATCATATTAGCGGCGAACCATGGCACAGGGGCGAGGAACCGTTTGCGGTCAATGGTCTCAAGCGTGAATTGCATCAACGCTTTAAAGCTATAGCTTTGCGGTCCGCCAAGCTCATAAGTCTTACCTGACGTACCTTGGCCAACCACTTTAGCAATCGCTTGCGCCACATCTCCAGCATAAACAGGCTGCATCTTTGTTTCGCCGCCGCCGATAAGCGGCAGCGCGGGCGCAACTTGGGCTAGAGATGCAAAGCGGTTGAAGAAATCATCTTCGGGTCCAAACAGAATAGATGGTCGCATGATATCCGCGCTTGGTATAGCGGCTCTAATAATCGCTTCGGCTTCGCCTTTGGTCCGAGCATAATCACTATCACTTTCGATATCCGCTCCTATAGCTGAAACTTGAACAAAATTACGAATGCCAGAATTTTTGGCAGCGGTAACTAGCGACTCAGCGCCGTGGACATGGACAGATTCAAAACTTTGTTTACCTGCTTCAAATAAGATCGAGACGAGGTTGATGACTGCGTCAGAGCCTTTCACGGCGCGCTCTACAGATTTAGGAAAGCGGATATTGGCCTGCATAAGCTGGATTTGGCCGACATTCCCGATGACTTTAAGCTCTTGGGCCACATGCGGACTACGCAGAGGGACCCGAATACGCCACCCCTCTTTGGCTAGTACGCGAATAACGTGCTTACCCAGAAATCCGGAGCCCCCAAAGACTGTGACGAGACCTTTGCTCATAATGTCAAACCTTACGTAATTCTTGGCGGTGATTAGCGGGATTCATTTAAGCTGTCTATCACGTAATGGGAGCTGAATAGCCGTAATCAAACCATCACTCGCCGCTTCGATTAAATCGAGAACATTATCAAATCCATTTGGCCCGCCATAATATGGATCCGGGACTTCGCGTATGGAGATATTTGGGGCATAATCGAGAAACAGGCCGAGCTTGGAATGATATTGAACCGGACAAATATCCTTTAATGCGTCCATATTTTTCTGATCCATCGCCAAAATATAATCAAATTTCCCAAAATCAGCCGGTATAACTTTCCGTGAAACTTGTCCTGCAAAATTGTATCCTCGAGACTTACCAGCCTCTACTGAGCGCGGATCAGGACTTTCATTAACATGCCAACCACTTGTCCCCGCGCTTTCAATATGGACATTTAATCCGGCAGTATTAGTTCTTGCTTTAAAAACAGCTTCTGCTGTCGGGGAACGGCAAATATTACCAAGGCAAACAAAAAGAACTTTTGGTATCGTCATTATTTCCGTTTAGACATGATTTTTATGAAATACAAAAACATTGTTATCCTGACAGGGGCGGGCATATCCGCCGAAAGCGGGATTGATACGTTTCGCGATGCGGGCGGGTTATGGGAAAATCACCCTGTGGAAAAGGTTGCTACGCCAGAAGGTTTTGCAAGAGATCCCGAACTCGTGCACCAGTTTTATAATTTGCGGCGCGCGGCCTTGAAGACGGTAAAGCCTAATCCTGCCCATATCGCCTTAGCTCGTCTTGAGGCAAGCCTATCGGATAAGGGCGGGGCTCTGACGATTGTGACGCAAAATGTTGATGATTTGCATGAGCGCGGCGGAGCTCAGGCGGTCATCCATATGCACGGCATTCTGACGTCAATGCTTTGCGGTCATTGTGAGCACCGCTGGGAACATCTGCATGATACAACACCAGATATGACCTGTCCCAAATGCCACGTTGGTCATGTCTGCCGCCCTGATATTGTTTGGTTCGGGGAGATACCATATCAGATGAGGCGTATAGAACAGGCGCTTGCGGCCTGTGATCTCTTTGTGTCTATCGGGACAAGCGGAGCGGTCTATCCTGCGGCAGGATTCGTGCAAATGGCGCGGGGGCTTGATAAGGATACGCTTGAGCTTAATCTTGAGGCCTCTCAGGGCTCGCATTTCTTCAATGAAAGCCGTTTCGGTCCCGCAGGAACCATTGTACCGCAATGGGTGGACGAAATTCTGTAATAGGCTAATAGTCCCGCTATGAGCGAGACGCCAACATCTTTGCCGCCTAATAAAGCGTGGCGCGCTAGTGTTTTAACGCTATTTCCGGATGCCTTTCCGGGTGTGCTGGGGACGTCGATTATTGGCGGGGCTGAAAAAAGCGGAATTTGGCAGCTAGAAACGGTGGACATCCGTGATTTTTCCGTTAATAGGCACCGCACTGTTGATAGCCCGCCATCTGGCGGCGGTCCCGGAATGGTTTTAAAACCTGATGTGGCCGCAAAAGCCATCGATAGCGTGGTTGAATCGGATGAAAATTCGACTGATAGCCGCCCACTGATATATTTGACCCCCCGGGGTAAGCCGCTAACCCAATCAAGGGTCAAGAAGCTGGCTTCGGGATCGGGTCTTATTGTGTTTTGCGGACGGTTTGAAGGTCTCGACCAACGGGTCATAGAAAACCGTCAAATGGAAGAAATTTCCATTGGTGACTATGTTCTGGCTGGCGGTGAGGTTGCAGCGCAAGTTTTGATTGAAGCCTGTGTGCGGCTCCTTCCGGGGGTTCTCGGAGACGCGCAATCGGCTTCGGAGGAAAGTTTTGAAGATGGTTTGTTAGAGTATCCACTCTATACCAAACCAAGAGAGTTTGAAGGCCGGGCTATCCCGGAGGTGTTGTTATCGGGCGATCATAAAAAGATCGCTCAGTGGAGACGCCAACAAAGTGAAGAGATTACCAAGGCCCGCCGTCCTGATTTGTGGAAGGCCTATAGAGATGGAGACGATCATGAACGTGATTGAAAAACTAAATAAAGCCGAAGAGGCCCGCCTTTTAGAAGGTGGAAAGGTTATCCCTGATTTTTCAGCCGGAGATACGCTCATTGTTCAGGTCCGCATTACCGAAGGGACACGCACACGTTTGCAGGCTTTTGAAGGGGTTTGTATCGCGAAATCCGGTAAAGGTGTGAATGAGAGTTTTACTGTTCGTAAGATATCTTATGGTGAAGGGGTTGAACGTGTCTTCCCTGTTTATTCGCCTTTAGTCGAAGAAATTCAGGTTAAGCGTAAAGGTAAGGTTCGTCGCGCCAAACTTTATTACCTGCGTGATCGCCGCGGAAAATCAGCACGCATTACCGAACGTACAACTGGCCGTGGTATCGAGGCCACCCGCAAAAAAGGCGAAGCCAAAAAGAAAAAGAAATAACCCTCTACACATCAACCAACCAAGCCCGTCTCAAAAGGACGGGTTTTTATTCGGTAATTTGGTGGTGAATAAACATTGGCAATTCAATCGTATGCGAATGATTATTTTATAATCACTGGGTGATTTTTTAGGCGGTTCCCAACCTAATTTTGAGTTACTTCAACTCTGTTATTTAGGCTACGTTGATGTGTTCAATTTCCTCATTTTTATAACGACGGACAAAACGAATAGATTCAATAAGGTCACGTCGTAAAACTGGTTTGGTTAAGAATAAATCAGCCCCAGCGGCCATACAGGCAGCATTGGCTTGCGCCGAACCATCAGCCGTCAGCGCGATGATAGGAATATCCAGTCCCCTATACCTAATTTCGCGCGTGGTTTCTATACCATCCATACCTGGCATGCGAACGTCCATGAGGATAATATCGACTTTTTGGGTTATGAGAGTTTCGATGGCGCCTTCGCCTGTGTCAAGACAGATACATTGACATCCTTCAGGTGTCAAAAATATCTTAATCACGTCATGATTGGAAGGAATGTCGTCCACAATCATAACCTTTAGGCCTCGTAAGTTATCTGGGTCGAAATCAACGGGTTTCTTATTCGTACGGTCGTTGGGTTCAAGAAGAGGAACAGCATTAGGAATTGAAGTGGCATATATGGGAATTTCATCGTCATCATCAATATGAAGATCTACGAGCTCATTAACAGTTTCTATGGGATTAGAGGTTTCAATATCAAACGACTCTACTGTATTTGACTGACATGTAAGAATAAATTCACTACCTCGCCCTGAATTGGAAATTATTTCGAGGTCCCCGCCCATAGTTTGAGCCAAGACTTTTGTGTGAGAGAGGCGTGACCCGCTATCTGGCTTTAGAAGTTCGGTTTGTTCAGTCTCGGACATACCCTTACCAGTATCGAGAATAATAATTTTTAAATCCTGAGGTTCATTCTGAGGGCTCTCATTTGCTGTAACGTGAATATGGATTCGACCAGTTTCAGTATAATGGGCTGCATTTGAGAGGAGAGTGTTCAAACAGGCTCGAAGCTGTTTTGAATCTATCACTCTATTATCATATAGGCTATCCTCTATAAAAGCCGTGAGTAATATACCCTTCGACTCGACCATAGGCCGCCATTTTTCAACACACTTATTGATAAGTTGTCTGATATTAGCCACTGTTAATTGGGGGGACATCGTTCTCTCCGAAACAGACCAGTTCGAGAGAAGTTAGCGGTAAAATCGCTACAATAGGTTAACGAAACACCTATCTAATTTCACAAAGACTTACCCTATTGAGATGTTGTGTATTAAGCGCAATTGGCTTTTGCGCGCTTCAGAGCTGCAGTGATTCCCTTTAAAGAGAATTGATAACTTACTTTTGTACCGCGAGAGCTGACGGCTTTAACAGTCATAGTGGCTCCAGCGCGCATTTTCCCAACTAGGGCGCGTTCGCTGCTTCCACTTTCTATAAAGGCCTCATTGGCCGATGCATACATTGTATATTTTGCCGACCCAATGCGTGCTTCTGGCGCTCGGGTGTTTTTGAGACTATATCCGGCGAGAAAGCTGGGTTGCTCTTTTGCTGCGCCAGAGCGCCAATTGGAGACTAAAAAATAAACATCCCCATGGTTAACAGAGCGCGGGGATTTGGTTTCAGGCTCGGCTAGGGCATAACAAATTTTACTTTGGCCTTGTCCGCGCGAATAAACTTTCCAATCAGTATAGATGCCTTCGAGTTTAGGTTGGGCATTGGCAACAGGCGTTAACGCAAGCGGTGCCAGAGCAGTCAAAGCAGCAATAATATAACGAAACCTAATCATACAGCACCAAAAGTTCTAACCACTCTATAGCGCAGTATTATGGTTAAGGTCGCGTTAAATACAGATAAAAACAGCAGTTTTATTTAACGTGTTTTATTGGGTTTCACCCAGTTTTTATCTGGTCCGCCCACTTTGACGGGACGATCAGGATATCCACCCATCATCAGAGTGCGATCATATAGGGTCAGGGCAGCGGCGAGGCTGACGTTGATACAGAACTTCGTTGGTATTTGTACGACGTAGTCACAGCGGGCTTGAATATTGTCTGACAGGCTGCCTTTTTCCGGTCCCAAAATATAAGCGCAATTAGTGGGATGGCGAAAACTGGGCAGATCAATCGACTTATCCGTCAACTCGACGCCGACAAGCTGACATCCCTTTGGCAGAATTAAATCATCAACCGTATTCCAGTCATAAAAGGGCATATGAATATCAGAACGCGAAGTATCAGTGCGGCGAATTTCAAGCGCTTTATTGGTGGCGTCGATGGTAAAGGCAAAGCTTGCGCCAAAGGCATTGGCCGTGCGTAGAACGGCGCCCAAATTATAAGATTTGGAAATGCCTTCAACACCTACACCGAAATAACCGCGCATTAGGCTGTTCTATGTTTGCGAATGTGTAACCACCGCCAGATTGCATAGAGGGACACAAGGGTGCTGATAACGGTAATGATTAAGAACGGAACATTAGGCGGTAGGTCCAAATACCCAAGGCGTATTAACATAATGGTGCAAACATTGACGGACAGGTTAAGCATCACGGCTCCTGCCGCCATGAGGCGTGCGCGCCGTTCTGGTGTTGAGCGTCCTTGGGCCATGGCTTGCAATGGAATGACGAAGAGACCACTGAAAAGGGCAGCGCCAAAAATAGCGATCATAAAGCGCGGCATTTGTGGGTCTTGCAAAAATTCACCTATGCTGGATTGAACTGTGCGCGTTGTTTCGTAATGATTTAAATAAAGATCAGAGGAAAATATTGTAACGCCAATGATACCTGTGGCCATTAACCCAACGGCTTCTCGCCCTTTTGCGATTACTACGCAGAGTAATGAGCCAATGAGAATTCCGATAGTTGTACTGGCCTGTATGAAGGACAGAACATAGAGATCATATTGCATGACGTTGTAAACATAATTGGGTAGCGCTGTGATCAAGATGGTGGAGAATCCGTAAAACCAAGCAATCCCGAGCATGGGTCTAAAGACAGGTTGATCAGCCCATGCAAATTTTAAAACCTTCCAAATAGCAGTGATAGGATTGTAGTCGATTTTAAGACCAGGTTGCGGGGCCGGGGCAGGAGGTACACGTTCCCCGGCCATCCACCCAATAAACGCTAAAATTAATAGAACGCCGGAAATGATCCGAGACCCACTAAGTATAGAGTCAGCAGGAAATTTAAACTGGAATAATATCGTCCCGAAAACAGTTCCGAGTAAAATCGTAAAAAATTGAAATCCGCTAAGTAACCCATTGCCTGTAATCAGTTCATCGTCTTTTAACCATTGAGGCAGAACAGCGTTTTTTGTGGGCGAAAAAAAGGCCGATTGGGCTCCCATACAGATAAGAGCTAAGCAAAGGATGACAGAGTTTTGAAAGAGAAACCCAATGCTAGCGAGGATCATGATGCCGACTTCGACGCGCTTAATCATTTTCAAGATTATTCCGCGGTCGAGCTTATCGGCTATTTGTCCGGCAATGGCGCAAAGCACCAGAAAGGGCCCCGTAAATAAAATGGCCGCGAGGGGTATAACCGATTCTGTCGGCATATCTGAGAAGAGCGTGATTCCACCAGTGAGAACCAGAGCGATAAGCGCATTTTTTAGGGCGTTATCATTAAAGGTTCCGGCTTGGAATAAAACGAAGAGCGGCAAGAACCGTTTTTGCGTAAAAAGCTTTCCGGCGAGTTTGAGGCTCATGATTTCATCTCTTTTTCGCTCTCTTCTTGTTCTCGCGCCAACCTCTTTTCGCGGGCTACGTCATTTTCTTCCGTCTTGCCTATGTCACCTGGGTTCAGAGCGCCAAGATTATCCATGTCCAAAAGCGCGATGGAGCGAGTTTCGATCATGCGCTCCAATTTTTCCATAAATTCCTCTTTATCCAATCCCGGCATAATGGGCGGCAGGAATTCCAGGTCGGCGCGGCCTTGATGTTTGGTCCAATCATTTTGATTCCATCGTTGGCCCAAATTACTGGCCAATGGGACAACAGGGCAATTAAAATCCTTATAAAGGTGATAGACGCCTTTTCTATATCTGTGCTGCGTGCCGATCTTGGAGAGGTGCCCCTCGGGATAGATCAAGATTTTGCGGCCTTGCTCACGTACCACGGCGGCGCTTTCACTCATCTTTTTGCGTTGATCTTCACCTCCGCAATTATTGATCACCACCGCGTTCATTTTATAAAGGATACGCCCGATAAAAGGATGTTTAGCAATCGCGTCCCCCGTTACGAATGACAGATCATGAAATTGCGCGAAGGCGACAAAGCCGTCCCCATAGCTTTGATGCTTGGCTGCGATAATCGCCGCGCCTTCGGGGATATGTTCATGCCCAGACACATTGACCTTGATCCCGGCAATATTGCGCATACCCCAGACCATCAGGCGGGTATAACGGCGCAGGCTGGCCATCATCGGATTACGCCAAGGAAGCAGGGATAAAGCTACGCAGATCAGAGCATAAATGATCGTGCCAAAGGCAAAAAAAGTATTGAAAATAACCGAGCGCAAATGCTCTCCTTGTAATGTGTTTAACCCGCGCGCAGTGTCAAACAAAGTGGTGATGTCTGCAAGAGGGAATTAATCGGGTTTACGTCATCTAATTCAAACATTCTCAGGTTTTTTTTCCTGTTGCTTCCATAACCTTGTATACAGCCCACCTTTTTTCAGAAGTTGTGAATGTGTCCCTTGTTCGCTAATAGATCCCTCATCCATAACTATGATTTTATCGGCGTTCACGATAGTTGAGAGTCGATGAGCTATCACAAGAGTTGTGCGATTTTTAGAGGCGTTATCGAGTGCAGTTTGTATCTCGCGTTCTGTGACGCTGTCGAGTGCCGATGTCGCTTCGTCCAGAATAAGGATGGCGGGATTTTTAAGTAAAGTTCTGGCAATCGCGACGCGCTGTTTTTCTCCGCCTGAGAGTTTGAGGCCGCGTTCGCCGACCATAGTATCATAACCTTTGGGAAGAGTACTTACGAAGCCATGAATTTGCGCGGCCTTTGCAGCGGCAATGATTTCGTCGTGATTTGAACCGGGTTTGGCGTAACCTATATTGTAACCAATCGTATCATTGAACAGTACTGTATCTTGGGGAACTATCCCTATGGCGCGGCGTAAACTATCTTGACTTATATCGCTTATGTTTATTCCGTCTATTTTTATGGCCCCGCTTTCGATATTATAAAACCGAAAAAGAATACGGGAGAGCGTGGACTTGCCCGCGCCCGTTGGCCCTACTACCGCTACAGTCTGTCCGGGTGAAATTTCAAAACTGACAGCCTTTAAGATAGTGCGGTCAGTCTCATATCGAAACCCTACATTCTCAAATGTTATCGCGCCGCGTACGTCTTGTATATCTTGCGCGTCTGGATAGTCTTGCACCTCAGGCTTTATATCTCTTAGCGCAAACATTTTTTCCATATCGGTGAGCGCTTGTTTAATTTCGCGGTACGCAAAGCCAAGAATATTTAAAGGTCTATAGACTTGCATCATAACCATGGTGATGGCGAAAATATCGCCCGTCGTCATGGCTCCGCCAAGCACGCGTTGCGCGGCCAGTAACACCAAAGCGACCAAGCCTAGGTTCATAAGGAAACTTTGACCTATATTGACCGTAGCAAGTGATGTACGAGATAAAATGGCGGCTTTTTGATAACCGGCCATGGCCTGATCATAGCGGTCTGTTTCAAATTTTTCGGCGTTGAAATATTTAACTGTTTCATAGTTGAGCAAACTATCAATAGCCTTTGCGTTGGCTTCAGTATCTTGCCTATTCATATCGCGCCTGAATTTAAGCCGCCATTCTGTTGTCGTGATGGTGAACCAGATATAAGTAATGACGACAGCTACGGCGATTAGGGCGAATTCCCAACTATAGGCTAGCCAAAAAGCAAGGCCAGCAATCGCTAATTGGAGCAAAGTTGGTCCGATATTGAAAAGCAGGAACCGAAAAAGGAAATCAATTGATCGGATGCCGCGCTCAATAATACGGGAAAGGCCCCCTGTGCGTTTTTCCAGATGATAACGAAGAGAAAGCTGGTGCAAATGAGCAAATGTTGATGTTGCCACTGCGCGCTGCGCATATTGGGCAACGGGAGCGAAAATATATTCGCGGCCTTCGGATAAAAGGACTGAAAATAGCCGAAATCCTCCATAGGCTATAATGAGTATAATGAGGCTCCAACTGATTGTTGTTCCTAGGCCCATATCTGAGATTTGAAGATTTAACCCGTCTATGGCTTTACCAAGAAAAAAGGGAGCTGCGACCACAATAAACTGCCCCGCGATGGTAAATGTCATCGCCAAGAATGTTCTTAGCTTATATCCAGGTTTTTCCGTCGGCCATAAATATGGCCACAGCCGCCAAAAACTTTTGAGCTGGTAGGTTAGGCTTTGCTCTTTGAAATCTGATGGAGGTGTTTCAGGCGGCATGAATGCCATTTGGGGAGCCTATAGCGCAAAGTCTAGCGTTTTATCTAAATAGAATTTACTAAAGTTTTACATGACGATGAAGAAACATGTGAAATAATTTCACATGTTCCTCCTGCGCCCCACATTATTAACTAACCCTATGGCTGAGCAACCAATATATTGATAAGAGTGTTTTAAAATAAAGTCTTGTCCTTAAATCAATTCATAGTTGTCAGTTTTGATTAAAATTCTTGTCTTTATTGACAACGAAAGATTGTCATTTATGAAACAACTCTGATTTTAATGGAAATATGGACGTGGCGCAGAGTTTGAAAAATACCATATCCATGCGTTACTTGTCTGAACAGATATATCAGCTTGATATGTTGGGTTTTGGAAAAGTGCAATGTCTCTCTTTTTTAAATCTTAATCAGGCCAAGTTAGACAATGCTGTTGCGCGTATAGACATCCCTCTTGTTGAAGACCTTTACAGACATGCTGCCAAAGTTTTGGATGATCCAGATTTAGGATTGCGTGTTGGGCATAATTTTCGAATTGTCAATTATGCCCAGACAGGGACAATCTATACTTTATGTAAGAACATCAGACAGTCGATAAGTCTAAACGCAAAATACCAACGCATAGCTGTTGATGCCGGCGAGATATCTTATGACACGATTGGTATAAACGGGCGGCCAGGACACTTTTTGAGCTTAACGCCCTATGAAGAAGTTAAGACGTGCTACCATGTTTTAAATATGATTTGTGGGGCCTATGCGACGACATTCAATTGGCTAGGCTGGGGAGTAAGCAAAGATTTGAAATCTGTTTGTTTCAATCAAAGCAAACCTGACGATATGTCACTATTTGACCAACTTTATGACTGCCCTGTGTTTTTTGACCAACCCAAAGTTGGTATTGAATTTTATGAAGCAGCCATGAACACGCCATTGCCAACACGAGATGACGAAAAACTTTCTTTGGGGATAGCGAAATTGGATCAACTCCTCAAGGCTGATACCATGTCCGAAAGTCTGGAGATAGCTGTTCGAGCCTCTATTCGCGGGGCTTTGACTCTTGGACAGGTGAGCTTACCGATTATAGCCTCCCGACTTAATTTTAGTGAAAGGGACTTACGTAAAATACTCAAATCATCTGGCCTGAAATACCGCGAATTATTGGATTTAGAACGTCAAACTTTGTTCAAAGAACTTCACGAAAGGGGTGAAAGCTTTTCAGTTATTTCCCAAGAGTTATGCTATAATGACCAAGCCGCTTTTAACCGAGCGGTAAAAAGGTGGTATGGGGTTTCTCCTAGCCAATATGTAAAATTTGCTTAACCGATATTAAGGCAATCTTTACGTTATTTTATAGACTTATTTACCCTTCTCCTTCGCCTAACTTTAAGACCCCTTGCTTTATAACAACTTTGTAAAGAGGTCATTAGGCCCAAACTAAAAGAGTAAATGGAGGGGCGATTGCCGTCTCGGAAAAAACATAAGGATGAGTATCATCCTGCGGGAAGACTTGTGCCTGTTTTTCTAGCGAGTGAAGCGCAGGGTCAATCGGAATTGGCCTTGTCCCTTGGGCGGAAAGCAGCCAGTTTCGGCGAGACAGTATTGATGCTGGATTGTCAAAATGGGTCCATGATGGATGCGGCCGGAATCATCTACCACAAAACTATTTATGATGTTCTCAATAATGGTGCCGACCTTGATGACGTTAAATATGTTACATCAAACGAACATTTTACGGCAGCTGCCGCTGGTGAGACTGATCTGGATTCAGCTTTGGGAAGTCTTGCAGCTTTATCTTTATCTTATGATTGGGTGTTTGTGGTACCGCCAGTGGGCTGTACGCCGGCTCATGTCCGCTTAGCTACCGCAGCCGATGTGAGCATTCTGGCCTATGATACGGCCCAGGATAAATTTATGAGGGCTTACTGGATGATTGAGGCAGTGCGCCGCCGTGATCCAAGATTTGATCCTGTTATTTTGTCAGTAGGCACGCGTAATGACGCTGTGGAAACGGCGCTTATGTTGACAGATACGGTTCGAGAACATCTAGGCGCGCCTCCGCCTTACGCGGGCCATGCTTCGGATGAACCACAGCGCCAGACAATGGCAGACCGGCTTATCGGGCGTATGCGGGAACAGACTAAGCGGAGTAAAGTGGCCTGATAATCAAATGAATATTTGAGTTTGGCTGTAAACGTAATCCTAACGCCTTTATGATAGATATGGTTTATGAGATTACGTGTTAAAAGAGATGATGGCACTATGAGCGGTGTTAAAAAGATAATACCGCCGCAATCTCGCGGCGTTGATCGCCGGAAGGAACCGCGTCCTGGGCAAACAGATTGGCGTGTTAACCAGCGGTTTTTCCAATTTATCGGGGCGACATTTGACCCGTTGACCCCCATGCAAACTTTAGCTCGCGCTAAGTGGGTGACTCGTAATCATGGGTTCCGCTATATTGTGACACCAAATGTAGATCACCTAGTGCGTCTTCATAAAGAGCCTGATGTTTATGGTCCGCTTTATGAAGCTTCCTGGCTGTCTGTTTGTGATTCTCGTATTCTAGAATTATTGGCAAAGTTTTCCGGCATTCCTCTTAAGGCTGTTCCGGGATCTGATTTAACAGGGCAGCTTTTTGATAATGTTATCCTGCCCACTGAGCCGATTAATGTGATCGGCGCAGATGATGATATCATAGCCAAGCTTAAAGAGATTTATGGCCTGACGACTATTAATCATCATCAGCCCCCTATGGGTCTTCGTAAGAAACCTGAGGCCGTCGCGGCAGCGGCAGATTTTATTCATAAGCACCCTGCGCGCTATACTTTTATTTGTGTAGGTTCTCCTCAGCAGGAAATGGTAGCTAAAGCCTGTCTGGACCGTGGGGATTGTATAGGACTAGGTTTATGTGTTGGAGCTTCGCTTGAATTTTTGACAGGCCGTATCAAACGCGCGCCAAAATGGATGCAAAAGTACCGTCTTGAATGGCTCTTTCGCTTGCTCTCTGAACCTAAGCGTTTGTGGAAACGCTACTTAGTCGAAGGGCCTCTGATTTTCATGCTATGGGTAAAATGGACTCTGGCGCAAAATCGCCAATAAGGCCGGAAATTTCCTATAGCTTTTTCAATTTTTGAAAAAGACGCCCATCCATAACGAGTAAACCTAAGCCGATTAAGCCCATGCCTAAAGCTTGTAGCCCTGTGAAGGTTTCGCCCAGTATCGTTACGCCAAGAAATATAGCCGAAATTGGGATCAAAAATGTTACCAAGGCTGCATTTGTAGCTCCAGCAGAGGCAATTAGCCGAAAATATAAAATATACGCGATTACAGTGCTAAAAAAGGCTAAACCTGAGATAGCCCACAGGACCTCAAATGATATAGTTAGGGTCAGCCACGGTTGGTCTATTATGAACATAAGAGGCAATAAAATAAGTGTTGCCATGGTGACTTGGCCAGTGGCCACCATTAACGGTGATAGCCCCCATTTTTTAAACCTCCTCGAATAAGCTGCGGCAAATGCATAAGATATAGCAGCGCCGATGACAGCTAATTGTCCCAGAGTTGATCCGGTTAAACCTTTTAAGGCTTCGGGGCCAATTAACACAATTGTTCCCAATAACCCGATGGTCACGCCGAGTAATTTTTGTTTCGTGATCTTCTCGTCAATAAGAATTATGCCAGCTACGACCACAGTAAAGAAAGGTGTTGTGGCGTTAAAAATAGAGGCCAGCCCTGAACTAATCTGTGTTTGGCCCCAAGTAATGAGACAGAAGGGTAAGGCATTATTGATTAACCCAATCACTGCTAATGCAGTCCAATGTTGTTTTGTTTTCGGGAGCGGGAGTTTTAGGGCGAGGATTATCCCCCATAAAGCAAAAGCTGCGAGACCGACTCGAAAGGTTACTATTGTTAGAGGCGGAAGGTGATCCACAAGAATTTCTATAAAGAAGAATGATCCGCCCCATAATATAGAAAGGGCAATTAATGTAACGATGTCTGCCAGGCTCATCTGCTGATTAATGGTTTGAGTCATAAAGCACTTATAGGGGCTGTTTTTTATAACGTCGCCGAAAACAGGAATTTAATTTAGGTGATTAGCAAGTCTTTAAATTGTTAGGACTCGTTCAAAAAGTCTCGAAGGGTAAGTAAATCTCTCCACGCGTCTTTTTTGAGCGCGGGTTGGCGTAGTAAAAAAGCGGGGTGATAGATGGGCAGTGCAGGGATGTCCTTACCCGTGACTGAAACCGTTTGCCACTGACCCCGGTTTTTCATTATACCTGTTATACCTATCATGGCTGATAAAGAGACTCCGCCGACAATGAGAATGACTTTGGGGTCAGCCAGCTTGATATGCCGATTTAAAAAGGGGCGGCATATTTCAATTTCTTCTGGCTTAGGATTGCGGTTTTTAGGCGGCCGCCAATTCACGACATTGGTGATATAAAAGTTATCCTCAGTCAGGCCGATGCTGGCCAACATACGATCCAATAATTGACCTGAACGTCCGACAAATGGTTTGCCAGCAATATCTTCATCGCGTCCGGGAGCTTCGCCAATAACCATGACATCTGAGTTGGGGTTACCGCGAGAAAAAACACATTGCCGCGATCCGTCAGATAAAAGTCCGGCATCAAACGTATCCATAGCTGTTTTAAGCTCCGCTAGCGTTTTGGCTTTTAAGGCCGCACTTTTAGCTTTTTCGTTGATGTGAACCGTATCAGATGATGGCGAGTTTTTTAAGATCTTGCGTTGCGGTAAAGATGTTTCCGGAGTTTGTATTGGGCTAGGTGGCCGTCGTTTTGAGTGGGGCGTAGCTGTAATATCAGGTACATCAACACCTGCGCCTTTCCACCAGTTTAAAACTGATTGTAAAGCCTTATCCATTTGGTTTAGCGGCTTGGGTTTTAACCAACGTCTCAATATAACTCATAATCTGGGAGGCTATATCTATCTGGGTGGTTGTTTCAATGCCCTGAAGTCCCGGGGATGAATTAACTTCAAGAAGCATAGGGCCTTTATCACTTTGAAGAATATCGACGCCCGCAATATGTAATTTTAGAGTATTGGCCGCCTTAATTGCCATGTCCCTTTCATCTTCGGTCAGTTCAATGGCCTCGCCGGTTCCGCCAGCGTGGATATTGGCGCGGAAATCTCCATTCGCCGCTGTCCGACGCATGGCCGCAACAACCCGCCCGCCAATGACGAAACAGCGTAAATCAGAGCCTTTTGATTCTTTAATATATTCCTGAACTAAAAAAGGTTTACGTTTTCGAATATATTTAGAAAGCTTACGATAAGCTTTATCGACATCGTTGATAAGATAAACCGCTTCACCCTGTGTCCCTTTTAGTTTTTTGAGAATGAAGGGGTAACCCCCGACGGCCTTAATAGCAGGTTCTATATTGTCAGCACTGGCAAAGGCCACTGTTCTTGGTACGCTAAAGCCTCGACTAGCCAAGATTTGTCCTGCCAGAAATTTATCCCGCGAATGCAAAAGCCCGAATGAAGACGTTAGGGTCGGAATATTGGCTTCTTCAAAAGCAGTGATGAGACATTGCCCAAAGCCAGATAAAGTCACCCCAATACGCGGGATAACCATATCTGGTTTTGGACTTAGACTTCCAACATAAGCGGCACTGTCAACCGTGAGGCATTGCCGTAGTGATGGCAGAGGATAGACGTAATGCCCTCTCTCACGCCCTGCCTCCATCATACGTCGATTGGAGTAATTGGCTGGATCAGCCGTCAAAATAGCGATATTTAAGGTTTTGGCTATAACAGATTCCTAATGATTATCATGCGGCAAAGCGAGTGCTTGTTTCGCCGGGAGATTCTGTATATTCCCTAGGAAAGTTTTGCAGGAAAAGCGAGTCCTACTCATGAATGAAAGCAGTCAAATTACAGCACAGCGCGAGAGCATGGAATATGATGTTGTTATTGTTGGGGCTGGCCCGGCAGGATTATCGGCGGCTATCCGGTTAAAGCAGCTTGGCGGGGATGACATAAGCGTTGTTGTCCTAGAGAAAGGCTCCGAAGTCGGCGCGCATATTCTTTCTGGCGCGGTTTTGGATCCGAGTGGATTATCGCGATTAATGCCAGATTGGGAAGATAAAGGCGCACCCGTTAAAACTAAGGTTGAATCTGATAAACTTCTATTGCTCGGCCCGTCAGGGTCTTTTCGTGTGCCGAACTTTATTATGCCAAAACTTATGCATAATCATGGGAACTACATTGTCTCCATGGCTAATACGTGCCGATGGATGGCAGAGCAGGCTGAAGGTCTAGGGGTCGAGGTTTTCCCGGGCATGGCGTGCTCAGAGTTAGTTTACCGTGAAGACGGTTCTGTGAAAGGTGTTGTAGCCGGTGAGTTTGGTATATCTAAAGATGGGTCCAAAGGTGAAGGCTATGAGCCCGGTATGGAATTACATGGCAAATATGTTTTCCTATCCGAAGGCGCGCGAGGCTCGCTTTCTAAAATAGCCATCGCTAAATATGGTCTGGATGAAGGCAAAGACCCGCAAAAATTTGGGCTCGGCATGAAAGAAATTTGGGATGTTAAACCCGAAAACCATCAAGAAGGGGCGGTGGTTCATACGGCAGGCTGGCCATTAGGCTGGAAAACGGGGGGTGGCTCATTCCTGTATCACGCAGAAAACAATCAAGTCTTTCTCGGTTACATTGTAGATTTGAATTATAAAAACCCTAATCTTTTCCCTTATGCTGAGTTTCAACGCTGGAAGCATCATCCCGATATTGCCAAAATTCTCCAAGGCGGAAAACGTGTTGCTTATGGCGCGCGGGTGGTGACCAAAGGCGGCGCGCAATCTATCCCCAAAGTATCTTTTCCAGGTGGCGCATTGCTGGGGTGTTCAGCTGGTCTTGTGAACTTACCGAGGATCAAAGGCAATCATAATGCTATGCATTCAGGTATCGAAGCTGCTGAAGCCGCCTTTACTGCCTTGCAAGACGGGCGATCAGCGGATGAGCTAACGGATTACGATGCCGCGTTACTGGGTGGCCCAGTTGGCGCTGACCTTGCTACCGTCAGAAATGTTGCCCCACTAAATGCGCGTTTCGGACCTCTCATGGGCGGTATGTTACTGGGTGGAATGGATATGTGGTTCGCAGCCATCACCAAACTTCATATTGTTGGCCTTGTTATGAATATCAAATCGATTTTCTCTCGGAAACGGAAAATAACCATGACAATTCCGCATGGTAAAGATGACGCGCAATCAACTGGGGATGTAAGCAAATTTAAACCTATTGATTATCCGAAAGCTGACGGTGTTCTCTCATTTGACCGTCTCACAAATGTGTCGTTTTCGGCCACCAATCATGGCGAGGAACAACCTAGTCATTTAAAGCTGATAGATAGCTCTGTACCAATTACAATTAATCTTCCACAATTTGATGAACCCGCGCAGCGTTATTGCCCGGCAGGGGTTTATGAAGTGCTACGTGAGGATGACGGATCTAATCCACGTTTCCAGATCAATGCTCAAAATTGCGTCCATTGTAAGACCTGCGATATTAAAGACCCCAGTAAGAATATCGTTTGGACAGTACCTGAAGGCGGTGGTGGCCCTAACTATCCGAATATGTAATAACCCCGCTTAACTGGATAAATTACGCCCGAATGGCCAGAAAGACCTTGATGAAATTACGTCATTATATGACCGCATTAGCGGCATTATTATTAGCTTCGTGCCAAACCTCTTGCCAGACATCCGGCTCATTAGGGGCAGGAGAAGCTGAATATTTGAGCAGTGATACGCCTGAAGAAGGGAAGCTCTTTGGCGATTATTTGGCAGGAAGTTATGCCTATTATATTGAAAAAACCGATGCGCGGTCTGATTACTATAACAGAGCTTATGCTCGCGCAGATGATGATATTGCTTTGGGTCGCCGGGCTATGTCTTCGGCTCTGACTGCTGGCAATATAGATCTGACGCAAAAAATAGCCTTAGATATACATGGTAAAGATAATAAAGAGGCGATGGCTCTCGCTATTTTAGGTACGAAGGCTTTTGAGCAAGGCCGGAATAAAAAAGCTCAAGACCTATTTAATACAGAGACTAAAGATCTGACGATGGGTATATTAATGGGCATCGTCAAAGGATGGAGTCAAGTTTCCAGCGGTGATCTTGATCAGGCTCGGACAACCTTTAAAGATATTGGCGGGGGATCGTATTTTAATGCTTTAGCCGATTTGCAAATTGCTAAGATGGAAGCCTTGCAAGGTAATAACGAGGCCGCAAAGGCAGCGTTTAAACTCGCTGAAGAGTCTTCCTTAGACCCAATTGAAATTAATCTTGCTAAAGCTCGTTTTCTTCATGCTATAGGTGAGACTGATATAGCGCTCGTTGAGTTGGAAGCGTTTTCTAAGGAAAATGGTAATTTTGAAACAGGCCCGGTTCGAAGCTATATTGATGCCCTGAAAGCAGATCAGTCTATTGATGGATTGTTGACTCCCAAACAAGAAGCAGCGCGAGCTTTAACGGAGCCAGCTTTTGCATTTTTTGTTGCGGCGCGGGCGCGTGACGCTGCGGAAGTCTTTTTGCGATTGGCGCTGACCCTTGATCCCAAACATGATAAAGCGGCGCTTTGGCTTGGCCAGCTTTTGGAAAATACCGAACGTGAAGATGAAGCGATGAGACTATACGAGGCTATTGATGCGCGATCAGATTATCTCGTCTCGACAAAACTATCTCAGGCGAATGTTTGGTTTTCCAGAGAAAAAGATGATGAGGCATTAAAGGTGTTGGAGGCTATTAATACCTCCCATCCGTCTTTTACCACCCGTAAAGCTTTGGGTCAGGCGCGCCTTATCCGTGAGAATTATACGGACGCTTTGCCGATTTATGACGCCATTGTAAAATCCATGAGCGAAGAAGAGCTGAAGGCTGATACACAGCCGCTTTATTTTCGCGGAATTTGTTATGAACGTGAAAAACAATGGTCAAGTGCCGAAGCTGATTTTAAACGCGTGTTAGAGCTTGAACCTGATAATGCGGATGCCCTAAATTATCTGGGCTACACATGGGTAGACCGTGGGGAAAATCTGACTCAAGCTTTTGAGATGATCAAAAAGGCAATAGAACTAGAACCTAATAGCGGGGCAATCGTCGACAGTTTGGGCTGGGCTCATTATAAGCTTGGCCAATATAGCGAAGCTAAAGTAAAGTTGGAAGACGCGGTTGCGCTCTCGCCAAGTTCTGCGACTATCATCGATCATTTGGGCGATGTGTATTGGAAGCTTGGGCGTTACCGCGAGGCAGGCTATCAATGGGAACGTGCGCTTGAGTATGATCCAACCGATGAAGAACGAGCCACAATTCGTACAAAATTAAAGGGCGGATTAGAGGCCGTTCCGGCGCTGCCATAAAAACTTCAAAAACAGATAACGCCAGAACTGAGTTAGCACGGGCGAAGGTCAATCTGACCCTTCATGTCGGGCGGATTATTAAAGACCCGCATGATTCATTTTTCGGATATCATCCTCTCGATAGCCTCGTTACTTTCGCTGATATTGGGGATAAGATTGAAATTTCTGGAGCCGAAACAACAAACCTCTCTATTTGCGGCCCGTTTGGAGCAGGATTAACTGTAGGCGATGATAATTTAATTTTGCGGGCGCTAAGCGCAGCTAAAACCAAACCGCAATCTGTGATTCTTGAAAAGCACTTACCTATCTCTGCAGGTATAGGTGGGGGCAGTGCAAACGCAGCAGCAATCTTAAGGCTTTGCGGGGTAGATGATCCTCAGATTTCTATCGGGCTTGGGGCAGATGTACCTGTTTGCCTTGCTTCCCAAACCGCGCATATGACAGGTATTGGTGAAGATGTGAAACTTATACCGCAGATGGGTCAACTCCATGCGGTGCTGGTTAATCCAGCTGTGGCTGTCTCGACAGGGGCGATTTTCAAAGCTTTTGACGCCGCACCCGATATTCGCGAAACGCCGCGTCCCATGAAAACATCTGGTGATTTGCTCTCGCGGGCGCTGGACGGGCGCAATGATCTTGAACCCATCGCGATTGCTCAAGCTCCCATAATCGCCGATGCTCTTAGAGCATTAGCCTCCCAAACAGGGTGTCAACTTGCTCGTATGTCAGGATCGGGCGCGACCTGTTTTGGAATATTTGAAACTCACAAAGATGCAGTTCGGGCCGAAGCTGAGATTAAAGCCCAATTCCCGCACTGGTGGTGTGTCGCCAGCATTTTGGGTGAAGCTTTGTCTTAATTAATCCGGTTAACCACGAAATCGGCGAGATCTTGGAGCGTTTCACGCCATTCACTTTCAGGGAAAACGGAGAGGGCTTCACGGGCTTCACTTGAAAACTGACGGGCCATGTCCATAGTGGCGTCCAGAGCGCCTGCTTTGCGCAGGAGCGAAACAGCTGTTTCAAAATCAACGTCGGTTTGTGCATGATCAACAATGACGCGGCGCCAAAACTGGGTTTCATCTTTATCTGCGGCTGCAACGGCCCGAATAACAGGTAGCGTCATTTTACCTTCGCGGAAGTCATCACCGATAGATTTACCTAGAGCGCTTTCAAATCCGCCATAATCAAGAGCATCATCAACAAGCTGAAAAGCAAGGCCGAGTTTAAGGCCATAATCGCGTAGAGCTTGGCGCTCGGCCTCGGACCGCTGCGCGATGACAGGAGAAACTTCTGTTGCTGCGGCAAAGAGCGCGGCTGTTTTGGCAGAAATCACCTCCATATAATCTGCCTCGGACATATTCACATCGCGAAGCGCGGCGAGCTGCTGGACTTCACCTTCGGCAATCACGGATGAAGCGTTGGACAAAATACCAAGCGCGTCCATGGAATCTGTTTCAACCATCAAATTAAATGCCCGGGCAAAGAGGAAATCACCCACCAAGATAGAGGCGCTATTGCCCCAAATGAGATTAGCCGGTTTTTGGCCGCGGCGTAGCGCGCTCTCATCAACAACATCATCGTGAAGGAGGGTGGCCGAGTGAATAAATTCGACAGCGGCGGCGAGTTTATGATGACTTGTGCCTTCATATCCACAAAGCCGCGCGGTTGCGACGGTCAAAAGAGGCCGCAAGCGCTTTCCGCCTGCGCCGACCAAATGCTGTGCTAGGTCAGGGATCATGCCGACAGGACTGTCCATACGTTCCAAAATCAAGGCGTCTACAGCCGCCATGTCTTCAGTTGCCATAACCAAAAGCCGCTCGGCAGGCGTCGGGCCGAGAGCTTCGCAGTTGTCTTGTTTGATTTGTGCCGGAGCGTTCACCATATAACCTTTATTACTAGCTTTAACTTAGGGCGCGTTACGCGGTGCGGCAAGTGCCAATGGCGTCGCAGATAGCTATAACGGCAAAAATGGAGACCCTTTAATGATTTGCCTCATCAGAACCATGAACCCAGTGACTTTAAGCTATGCGCAGGCACTCTTGAAAGACGCGGAAATTGAGAGTTTCCTCTTTGATATGAATAGTTCAGTCCTTGACGGCTCAACCATAACGGTTCGCCGCCGGCTTATGGTCATCGATGAAGATGCCCAAGAAGCGCGCGATATATTAGAGGCAGCAGGATTGGGCGATGAATTGATGGAGATTTAAGCTTTCGTATCAGGGTGTTTTGGGCTTAGAAAGCTCAATGATAGCCATTTTAAAAACCGTAAACCCCGCCACGCTTAACTTCGCGCAAGCCGTCCTCAAAGAAGCCAACATTCCCTTTTTCCTCATGGATCAGAATGTCAGCATCATTGACGGGTCTATCGGTATTATCCCGCGCCGCTTAATGATCGTGGATGAAGATTATGAGGACGCTAAGCAGGCCTTTATTGAGGCGGGGTTAAGCGAGGAAATTCACAAACCGTAAAGTTTCAATTTGCTCTGGATCGGCTCCGATTATTTATCTTGAATTTTAGGTGGTTAAGACTAGGTTCGCGCCAAATCAAACAGGGCCAAGTAAATGGCAAAAAAACCAGATAATATGTCTGACAAACCACTCTCCTTTCAGGGGCTCATTCTGACGCTTCAGAATTACTGGGCCGAACAGGGCTGTGTGATCTTGCAGCCCTTTGATACAGAGGTCGGGGCGGGAACGCTCCATCCCGCGACGGTTCTGCGCTCGCTCGGGCCCAAGCCGTGGAATGTCGCCTATGTACAGCCCTCGCGCCGTCCTGCTGATGGACGTTACGGCGAGAACCCGAACCGCTTGCAACATTATTATCAATTTCAAGTTATCATGAAGCCCAATCCGCCCAATTACCAAGAGCTATATCTAGGTTCTCTCGAAGCTATCGGTATCGATATGGATATCCATGATATCCGCTTCGTCGAAGATGATTGGGAAAACCCGACAGTCGGGGCTTGGGGGCTGGGCTGGGAAGTCTGGTGTGACGGCATGGAAGTCTCGCAATATACCTATTTCCAGCAGGTTGGCGGGCAAGACCTTGAGAAGGTTTCGGGCGAGCTGACCTATGGCCTGGAGCGTCTCGCCATGTATGTGCAGGGCGTGGACAATGTTTATGATCTCGTCTTTACCGAGGCCAATGAAGCTAACGGGACGCCCCAAGTGCTTTACGGCGATGTCTTCCATCAAAATGAAGTCCAGCAATCGACCTATAATTTCGAACATGCGGATACAGATAAAATATTAGAGAAATTCAAGATGGCTGAAGCTGAGTGTAATCATCTCTTGAAACTGGACACGCCTCTGCCGCTGCCGGCCTATGAACATGCTCTCAAGGCGTCGCATCTCTTTAATTTACTCGACGCGCGGGGCGTTGTTTCGCCCACCCAAAGACAGGAATATATCAAACGCGTCCGCGGTCTGGCCAAGGGCTGCGCCGAAGCACATGTGGCGTCAGAGAAGGTGGTCACTGACCGCGCGTGGCAATAATGGCTGAGTTTCTGTTTGAAATATTTTGCGAAGAAATTCCGGCGCGGATGCAGCAACGGGCGGGGCAAGATTTGTCAAAGGCTTTGGTTGACGGTCTGAAAAAAGCGGGCCTCAGCGTCGAGGGCGAGCACTGCTATACGGGGCCAAGGCGTTTAGTCTTTACCGCCGATATTCCGCTGCGCTCCCCTGATATTTCCGAAGAACGTAAGGGGCCGCGTGTCGGCTCGCCCGAGCAAGCTTTGGCGGGCTTTATGCGCGGGGCAGGGATTTCCGATATTTCCGAGGCTGAAATTCGGACTGATCCAAAAAAAGGCGAATATTATGTCGCCGTGATTGAAAAAACGGGCGTTGAAAGCGCGGAGATTATCAAAGAGGTCATCCCGAATATCATGAATAATTTCCCGTGGCCGAAATCGATGAAGTCGGGCACATCCACTTTCCGCTGGGTACGGCCGCTTAAATCTATGATTTGTATGCTGGATGGTAAAGTGATTGAGTTCGAAGTTGGCGGAGTCAAAACGGGCAATTCAACCGAAGGCCACCGTCGTCACGGCAAAGGACCTTATACGGTCAAAGGTTTCGACGATTATCGCAAACAACTCGAAGGCAAAGGTCATGTCATGATCTGCACCTGCGAGCGTAAGGATAAAATCCTGAGCGAGGCTCGCGCAGCCTGTGCCGCCAAGGGTCTGGAACTGGTCGAAGACGAAGGCTTGCTCAACGAAGTCGCAGGATTGGCTGAATGGCCGATTGTGATTTTAGGTGATATGGATCCAAGTTTTTTAAAGCTACCGGGGGAAGTCATTCGCCTCTCGATGCGGACGCATCAAAAATATTTCGCTGTTAAAGACCCCAAGACGGGTGATCTTGCGCCCAATTTTATTGTCGTGGCTAACCAAGCTGCGCCGGATGGCGGCAAAGAGATTGCCAAGGGTAATAGCAAAGTTCTCTCCGCGAGATTGGCCGACGCGCAATTCTTCCAATCCGAGGACGCCAAGAAAAAGCTCATCGATTATTATGATAAGCTGGACACGGTGGTGTTCCATAAAAAGCTTGGTTCTATTCGCGATAAGGCCGAACGGGTTGCGGCGCTCGCCAAAGAGCTTGCGCCAAAAGTCGGGGCTAATCCTGACGTGGCGGAACAAGCGGCCAAGCTCGCCAAATGTGATTTGGTTACGCAGACTGTGGTCGAGTTTACCTCCCTTCAAGGTCAAATCGGCGCGCAAATGTATAGGCGTGAAGGCGGAGATGCGGATATCGCAACCGCGATTGAAGAACATTACAAACCCCAAGGGCCAAGCGATGCTGTGCCGACCAATCCCGTGGCCGTGGCAGTGGCCCTCGCAGATAAGCTCGACACCCTCGTTGGTTTCTGGGCTATCGATGAAAAACCAACAGGGTCGAAAGATCCTTATGCGCTTAGGCGTGCGGCGTTGGGTGTGGTGCGGATTATTTTGGAAAATG
>CAZNWH010000004.1:7950-51932 GCA_964576765.1 uncultured Hellea sp. | reverse complement strand
TGGAGCTCATAAAGTCAAAGTTCTGTTTTTAAGAATTAATAGCCCTAATGATTCACAGCATAAATTGACAGTTCATCAGCCTGACGAAATAAGGGCAGCTAAAATTCGGCTATAGTTTTGGGCGTGAATCAGCTTAAAATTACACATCAATTATTAGATTGTTTTCTATAAAATTTTCAGGGAGCTCATAATGAGCGAAATTCAATCAACAGCCAAAGTCGTTGTCATTGGCGGCGGTGTGGTGGGCGTCTCCACACTTTACCATCTTGTTAAAAAGGGATGGACAGATGTGTGTTTGATTGAACGTAAAGAATTAACGTCGGGATCGACATGGCACGCGGCGGGTTTGCTACCTTTATTTAATATGAGTTACTCCGTAGGACAGCTCCATAAATATTCTGTCGAGCTTTATAAACGTCTTGAAGACGAAACAGGACAAGATGTTGGTATCAGAACTGTCTCCAATATTAGGCTGGCGACCAATCAAGACCGTATGGATGAATATTTGCAATATGCAGGCGTGGCGCAGACAATCGGAGTGAAGGTCGAGTTTTTAACCCCAGATGAAGTTATCGACATCTGGCCTCTAGCTAAAAAAGACGGACTTATCGGGGCGATGCGTCATCCAGAGGATGGCTATGTGCAGCCCGCTGATTTGACTCAAGCTCTGGCCAAAGGCGCGCGGGAGGGCGGCGCGAAAATTCACCGTTACACGGCCGTCACTGCGATTGAGCAACTTGAAGACGGTCAGTGGAAAGTTAAAACCGATAAGGGCGATATTGTCTGTGAGCATGTGGTCTCGTGTACGGGTTCATTTGCGCGTCAAACCGGGAATATGATAGGTCTTGATATTCCTGTCGTGCCCGTCGAACATCAATATATCGTCACCGAAGCGCATCCTGAAATCGTTAAACGCCGCGAAGCGGGTGAGCCGGAATTAGGGGTTTTACGCGAATCTGACGGCTCTTGGTATATGCGCGAAGAAGCCGGCGGTTTAATCTTGGGTCCATATGAGCACGGCGCTCCGGCCTGCTATGTTGATGGGCCGGATGAGCAATCAGAATATGAACTGTTCCAAGAAGATATTGACCGCTTGATGCCTCATATTGAGAGCGCAATAAACCGCGTTCCGATCTTTGAAGACGTTGGCATAAAGAAAGTTTATAACGGGGCTATTGCCTATACGCCCGATGGTAATCCAATTGTCGGCCCGGCTTGGGATAAGAAAAACTTCTGGCTTAATGAAGGCCATAGTTTCGGGATTACAGCCGCCGGCGGAGCGGGCTGGCAATTAGCGGAATGGATTGTGGAGGGCGAGCCGACCGTTGATATGATGGGGGTCGACCCGCGCCGCTTTGGTCCTTATGCGACAAAGAGTTTTCTCATTGAAAAAAATGAAGAAGCCTATGCAGATGTTTTTACCATTCACTATCCGGATGAAGAACGTGCCGGAGCGCGGCCATTGCGGACTTCTCCATGTTATGACCGGATGAAAGAGAAAGGGGCGGTCTTTGGACAGCTCTTTGGCTGGGAACGTCCCAATTGGTTTGCCCCTAAAGGCGTAGAACAAAAGGATGATTGGTCTTTCCGCCGTTCGAGTTATTTCGAGCATGTCGGCAATGAGTGTAAAAACACGGCTGAAAATGTTGGCCTTCTTGATATGACGGCCTTTGCTAAATGCCGCGTTCAAGGCCCGGGCGCACTTAAATTCCTGAATTGGATGTTCGCGCAGCGCATGCCCGTCGCCCATGGGAAACTGGCCTTATGTCACGGCCTGACATCCAAGGGCGGAGTTCATTCAGAGTTTACGGTGCAGCGCGAGAGTAAAGACAGTTTCTATATGGTTTCGGCAGGGGCCTATCACCGCCTGGATCATGACTGGCTCAAAAAGCATATGCCCAAAGATGGCACAGTCCAGTTTACTGATCTGACCAATTCTATGGGCGTATTGGTTGTTGCAGGGCCAAAATCACGTGATTTGTTGCAGCCCATAACAGGATCAAATTTGTCCAATGAGACGTTTCCGTGGCTAACCGGGCAGGAGACTTATGTCGGACATGCACCTGTCAAATTATTGCGCGTGAATTTTGTCGGTGAATTAGGATGGGAAATCCACCATCCGATTGAATATCAAAACCATATTTTTGATACGCTGTTTAAACATGGGCAGCCTTATGGGTTGAAGCCCTTTGGAATTAGAGCGATGAATTCCATGCGGCTTGAAAAATCCTACAGGCTTGTCGGTACGGAAATGTCGATTGAATATTCGGCCTATGAATCAGGATTGCACCGTTTTGTGAATTTGAAAAAGAAAAAAGGCTTCCTTGGCAAAAAGGCCTTGCTGGAATGGGAAAAGCGCGGTTTTGAAAATGCATTTGTGACACTCGAAGTTATGGATGTTGATGATGCTGATGTCATTGGAAATAATCCGATTTACAAAGACGAAAATGTTGTAGGCCGCGCTACAGGTGGCGGCTTTGGCTGGCGGATGAATAAATCTCTCGCGCTTGGCATGGTGCATCCATCTCAATCCGAGATTGGTAATGAGCTGGAGATTGAAATTTTGGGTAAGCGTTATAAATGTCGCGTGCTGGAGGATAGTCCTCATGACCCGACAAATGAGAAACTGAGAAGCTAAAATGAAATTCTCTGCCGCAAGTCTTTTTGCGAATGCCTTATCAGGTCATAAAAAATGGCCGGAACAATTTCCGAATAAGGAACCTAAAAAAGAATATGATGCCATCATTGTCGGGGGTGGGGGTCATGGTTTAGGCGCGGCTTATTATTTGGCCAAACGCTATGGAATAACAAATGTCGCCGTTTTGGAAAAAGGCTGGATAGGGGGCGGTAATACGGGGCGTAATACAACCATTATTCGTTCTAATTATCTGTTTGATGAAAGCGCCGCGCTTTACGATCATGCCGTCGATTTATGGGATGGGCTTGGGCAAGAACTGAACTATAACTTGATGTTTTCCAAACGCGGCGTTTTAATGCTCGCCCATAATGTGCATGATGTTCAGAGTTTCCAGCGTCATGTCCATTCCAACCGCCTAAATGGTGTTGATAATAAATGGCTCTCGCCTGAAGAATGCAAAGCTTTTTGTCCCGCTATAGATTTATCGCCAGAACGCCGTTATCCTGTCATGGGCGGAGCGCTGCAAATGCGGGCGGGCACAGCCCGTCATGATAGCGTTGCTTGGGGCTATGCTCGAGCGGCGTCAAAGCTTGGCGTTGATATCATTCAAAACTGTATGGTGACGGGCATTCGCCGCGGAGCCGACGGAGCTGTTGAAGGCGTTGAAACAGCTAAGGGCTATATCGCGTCCAAGAAAATAGGTGTCTCGGCTGCGGGTAATACATCGGTTGTTATGGATATGGCGGGGCTGAGGTTTCCGCTTGAAAGCTATCCTCTACAAGCATTGGTCTCTGAGCCTGTTAAACCTTGTTTTCCATGCGTGGTCATGTCTAATGCGGTTCATGCCTATATTAGCCAATCAGACAAAGGCGAATTGGTGATTGGCGCAGGAACCGATCAATATACAAGTTATAGCCAGCGCGGTGCGCTGCATTTGCAGGAACATAATCTTATGTCGATTTGCGAAATATTTCCCATTTTCAAACGTATGCGCATGCTACGTTCATGGGGGGGTATCGTTGATGTTACGCCAGACCGCTCACCCATTGTCGGCAAGACACCTGTGCCCGGCCTTTATGTGAATTGCGGCTGGGGCACAGGGGGGTTCAAGGCGACACCGGGGGCGGCGAATATGCTGGCCTATACAATTGCTCATGACGCGCCGCATAAAATTAACGCCCCTTTCAATCTTGACCGGTTTATTGGCGGACGTCTTATTGACGAAGCCGCCGCTGCCGCTGTGGCGCATTAGGAGGATAGAATGTTACTTGTGCACTGTCCCTATTGCGATGAAAAACGTCCTGAAATCGAATTTGCTTATGCTGGTGAGGCGCATATTTTGCGTCCAAACGCAGCTGAACAAAACGAGATGTCGGATGAAGAGTGGTCAAAATATATGTTCATTCGTGACAATGTTCGCGGTGAGCATGCTGAGCGCTGGTGGCATAATGCGGGCTGTAATATGTTTTTTAATGCCATCCGCAATACGGTCACGGATAAATTTGTGATCAGCTATAAAATGGGTCAGAAACGGCCCTCTGAAAAACAAATCGCCGCGCATAAAAAAGCCAAAACCTCATGAGCGCCTTTCGCAAATCAGGCCGAGGGAGTGTTGATGGTACCAAAGTCATAAATTTCTCCTTTGATGGTAAACTCTATCAGGGGCTACAGGGCGATACGCTGGCGTCAGCCTTACTGGCTAATGGGGTTCATCTTATGGGCCGTAGTTTTAAATATCACCGCCCGCGCGGTGTTATTGGCGCAGGCTCGGAAGAGCCAAATGCAATTGTAGCTTTTGATCGCGGGGAAGGACGGGTCACGCCAAATGTGAGGGCGACAAGTCTAGAATTGTTTGAAGGTCTGAAAGCGGTGAGTCAAAATCGCTCCCCGAATTTGAAATTTGATATTGGAGCGTTTAACAATGTCTTCTCGCGCTTTTTCCCGGCGGGATTTTATAATAAAACCTTTCTGTGGCCCAAATCATTTTGGGATAAAATTTATGAGCCTTTTATCCGAAATATGGCTGGACTTGGCCCTGCACCGACCGTTGACGATCCTGATAATTATGCCAGTTCCTACGGGCATTGCGAAACTCTGATTATCGGGGCGGGGCCAGCTGGTCTTGCGGCGGCATTAGCGGCGTCTAAAAAAGAAGGTCGGGTTATTCTAGTGGATGAGCGCGCTGCTTTGGGCGGGAGTTTGCACTGCGCCCCCGCCGTAAAAATTGATGGGATGGAAGCTAAGGCCTGGATAGCGAAAACACTTAAAACTTTGACCAAGGCCGATAATGTGACTTTGATGCCAAGGACAACGGCGATCGGGTATTGGCATAATAATTTCGTTGCGCTGTCTGAACGTATAACAGATCATCTTCCTAATATCCCCGTTGGACCTGTGCGAGAGGAACTTCACCGTATTCGGGCGGGCCACGTTATTTTAGCGCAAGGAGGCATTGAAAGACCTTTGGTCTTTAATGGAAATGACAGGCCGGGCATAATGCTGGCCAGCGCGGCGCAAAGCTATTTACATAATTATGGGGTTGCGATTGGCCATGAAGTGGCTTTTTTCACAAGTCACGACAGTGCCTATCAGACAGCCTTTGATCTGGCCGATGCCAATATTCGTATTCCGGCCATCATAGATTTGCGTGAGACCTTACGTGCAGATCTTATCGAAGGGTGTAGCAAGCGCGGGATTGATCTTGTTCTCGGGTCTTCAATTTCTAAGACATCAGGTAAATTGCGCCTTACCGAAATTGAAATTTATACCCCGTCAACGAGAGCTAAGCGCGCTATTAAGTGTGATGCTTTGGCTATGTCAGGGGGGTGGACACCCAGCTTGCATTTATGGTCTCACTCCAAAGGTGGTATAAAATGGGATACTAATTTAGCCGCCTATGTCCCCGATATAGCTAATGAAAATAATGTCTGCATTGGGGCCTGTAATGGCGATTTTGGAATCGCGGAAGCTCTCAATGCCGGGGTTAAAGCGGGCGGCGGACGTAAAGTTTATAAAACAACCGAAGCCCCGTTCGGGACAGGCGTCGTTTTAAATTCGCTGCCCAATTATATTGACGGGTCAAAGCAAAAAGCCTTTGTCGATTTCCAAAATGATGTCACCGAAAAAGATATCAATTTGGCGGTTCAAGAAGGGTTCAAATCTATAGAACATGTGAAGCGCTATACCACAAATGGCATGGCGACGGATCAAGGCAAAACGTCAAATTTAAACGCGCTGGAAATTGCCTCTAAAGCTGTTGGTAAACCCATTGAAAAAGTGG
Source organism: uncultured Hellea sp. (assembly GCA_964576765.1). GTDB lineage: Bacteria > Pseudomonadota > Alphaproteobacteria > Caulobacterales > Maricaulaceae > Hellea. The sequence goes on along the minus strand of CAZNWH010000004.1, from coordinate 46,014 downwards.
GGCTGACAACCTTTCGTCCGCCTTACACGCCTACGACATTTGGGGCTTTTATAGGCTATCGGGATAAGGAACTGTTTGATCCAATCCGCAAGACGCCTATTGATGGTTGGGCCGAAGCTCGTGGGGCTGTTTATGAACCCGTCGCGCATTGGCGGCGGGCTTGGTATTTCCCGAAACAGGGGGAAGATATGCACCAAGCCGTAGCGCGCGAATGTAAAGCTACGCGTGATAGTTTGGGTATATTTGACGCCTCTACGCTGGGCAAGATCGAGGTTGTCGGCCCTGACGCGACAAAATTTATGAACCTGATGTATTCGACAAGCTGGACCAGCCTTAAACCGGGCGGTTGTCGGTATGGCTTAATGTTGCGTGAGGATGGTTATATTTATGATGACGGGGTTGTCGCCAAATTAGCTACTGACCGCTACCATGTCACAACAACAACAGGCGGAGCGCCGCGTGTTTATCGTCATATGGAAGATTATTTACAGACTGAATTTCCACATTTGGATGTATGGTTGACTTCTACGACAGAGCAATGGGCGGTGATAGCGATTAACGGTCCTAATGCCCGAAAACTTATCGAGCCCTTTATAGAGGGGATTGACCTTTCTCCTGAAAGCTTTCCTCATATGAGCGTTCGCGAAGGCATGATTTGCGGGGTCCCGACCCGGCTTTTTCGCGTAAGCTTTACGGGTGAATTGGGGTTTGAAATTAACGTGCCGTCTCATTATGGTCGCGCGGTTTGGGAGCGCTTATTTGAGGCGGGACGGCCATATAGCATATGTCCTTATGGGACGGAAACCATGCATGTTTTAAGGGCTGAGAAAGGATTTATCATTGTTGGCCAAGATACGGATGGGACAGTCACGCCCTATGATGCGGGGATGTCATGGGCTGTGGCTAAAAAGAAAAAAGACTTTGTGGGTATGCGGTCTTTGAAACGCTCTGACTTAGTTAAAGACGGGCGAAAACAGCTCGTAGGATTGCTGACTGACGATCCCAAAACGGTCTTGGAAGAGGGGGCTCAAATTGTCGCTGACCCTAACCAAGCCATACCTATGGATATGTTAGGACACGTTACATCGAGTTATTGGTCGGAAAGTCTGGAACGCTCTGTCGCGATGGCTTTGGTGAGGGATGGATTTAACTTAATGGATAAGACGATTTATGTCCCTATGCCGGGTCAAAACATAGAAGCGAAGGTGACTAAACCAATTTTTTATGATCCCAAAGGGGAGCGGCTTAATGTTGTCTGAAGCAGAGAAAGGCGAGATGTTTAATCAGGCGATAGATATGCCGGATGCGCTGCGTAGTGAGGCACTCAGCATTAGTCTTAAGCCCGAAAAAATACGCTATAGTCTTCGTATTAAACCTTCAGATTTAAGCGCGGTTAAAAAATCCAGTGGATTGAAATTTTCGTCTAGAATAGGCTCAACTGTGTCTACCAAAGGGCAGTCTATTTATAGCCTCGGACCTGATGAATGGCTTATTATTGCTGATCCTACTCTTAAAGAAAGACTCTCAAAGGTCTTGCAAAAGATTGAGAAGAACTACACCGTTAGCGTAACAGATATTTCACATCGCAATATTGGATTTGAGGTTAGCGGGCCTCGCGCCAAACGGGCTTTAAATGCGGGCTGTCCCTTGGATTTATCGTTGGAGATGTTTCCGGTAGGTAAGGTCACACGTACCGTTTTTGAAAGTGCGGCTATTATCTTAACGCGCACCTCCGAGGATGAGTTCAGCGTAGAAGTCTGGCGGTCCTTTGCTCCATATCTGAGAGATTTCTTTGTAAGGATAGCCCATGACAAACGTGCCTAAATCTATTGTTTTATTGGATGGCGGAATGGGACAAGAACTCATTCACCGTTCTGGCAAAAAACCAACGCCTTTATGGTCAACCCGCGTCATGCTGGATAATCCTGAGCTCGTCGAAACCCTACATATGGACTTCATTGCAGCGGGGGCGAAGGTCATATCGCTTAATAATTATAGCGCAACACCCGCGCGCCTGAAGCGAGATGCGTCTATTGATCTCTTTGAACCTATTCACGCAGCGGCAAAACGTATTGCGCATTCAGCGCGAGAAAAAAGCGGGGTTGACGAGGTAAAAATAGGGGGATGCCTACCGCCCCTTGTTGCCAGTTATAAACCTGAATTGGCACCGTCACCGGAAAGCTGTTTGGAGCAATATAGAGAGCTTGTGGCTATCCAAGCCGATAGCGTAGATGTTTTCTTTTGCGAAACTTTAGCAACAATCAGAGAGGCTAAAGCAGCTGCTATAGCCGCCAGTGAAACAGATATTCCGACAATTGTCAGCTTCACACTGGATGATGATAATCCTTCGACTTTGCGCTCGGGCGAGGCTCTTAAAGATGCTATTGAGGTTGTCGGTGAGGTGGGCGTTCAGGCGGTCTTGGCCAATTGTTCCATGCCCGAGACACTCAACAAAGCGATGCCAATATTGACCGAAAACTTTCCAAAAGTTGGAGGCTACGCCAATGGCTTTCAATCCGTAGACGCTCTGGATGCTGGCGGGACGGTTTCAGGGCTTAAAGCCCGTAAAGATCTAACCCCTGAAAAATATGCGGATTATACTTTGGGCTGGGTGAAGATGGGGGCGCAAATAATTGGCGGCTGCTGCGAAGTGGGGCCGGATCATATTGGAGCTATCAAAACAGCGCTGATTGAAAGTGGATATAGCGTTAGCTCTTTATAGCGGCTTTATGCGCTAAACGGCATTTGACAAATTACAGCGGATTGTGTCCCGCTTGGTGTTATGACATCGACAAGACTTTCGTATTTCCAATATTCTCGATCAATCATGCCAATGGCTACAGTGGTTTTAAAGTCAGGAGACCATGCGGCGGAGGTCACTTGCCCAGCAGGATTTCCATTGACCTTGACAGGCCAAGGTTGCCGACAGGGCGGGAGATCTTTACCTGAAATTTTAAGACCGCGAATTTGCCGTTTCGGGCCATTATCTAATTCGTGCTGTAAAACATCTGCGCCGATACAGTCTTTGGCTGCACTGCCTTTGCAAAATTTTCCTAGCCCGGCTTCATAGGGCGTGTTCTCGCGGGTCATGTCATTGCCATAAGATAACAACCCACCCTCAATGCGCTCAATTAGATTTGGGCACCCTGCTCTAACATTAAGGTCTTGTCCGGCGTCAAATAAAGCATCCCATAGGGGCTCGCCATATTCAGATCCATCAACATATATTTCAAAGCCCCCTTGGACGGAATACCCTGATCTTGCGACAGTGAAGTCTTTTCCGGCGAACTTTATTTTACGGTGGCGGAAAAATTTCAAATTGCGAATATCCTCGCCAAAAAGACGCGACATGAGCTCATCAGATTTGGGCCCTTGTATAGCCAAAGGCGAAACATCGGGTTCGAAAATATCGACTTTAAGCCCTCGGCCTATAGCTAATCCTTTAATCCAATAAAGCAGATCTGAATCTGCTAAGGATATCCACCAGCGCTCGGAACTATGTTTGACGGCCACAGGATCATTGAGCATTCCGCCTGTTTCATCAACAACCGGTATATAATAGCATTGATCCTCTTTCATTTTGGCCAAATTGCGCGGTGTCAACATTTGAATGAGCAAAGATGCATCCGGCCCTTTGACTTCGACTTGGCGTTCACAGGCGACGTCCCAAATCTGGACGTGGTTTTTAAGGTGGTGGTAATCGGCTTCAAAACTATCGAACACGGTGGGCAGTAACATGCGGTTATAGACAGTATAGCCTTTGACACCAGCTTCGGTGACGCGGCGTGTCCACGGCGTTGATCGTGTGCGGCGCGATATGGATAAAACAGGCGGCATAATCAGCCCTCCATGGTGATGACAATATTGCCGGTATGTTCTTTGGCGATGAAAGCGGCTTGTGCTTCATGTAATTTTTCTAACGGATAAATCTTGGCCAAAAGCGGCTCAACTTCTTTGCGTTCAATATAACCGACTAGATCATCAAAAGTTCCGGCGGGTACAATGGTTGAGCCGAACAGCGTTAGATCATGCAGATAAAGCGTTCGGATATCCAAGCTTGTAATCGGTCCGGCAATTGCGCCAGAGGTGACATATCGCCCGCCGCGCTCTAGAGCCTTGATAAGGTCAGGAAACATATCGCCGGCTACAACGTCGGCCACGACAGAGACTTTGATGCCGTCAAGTGTATCCTGATTTCGGATGAGTATTTGACTTGGATTTAAGGTCTGTATCGCGTCTTTCTTTTTGGCCGATGTTAGGGCAATAGTTTTCGCTCCGCGCCTATTAGCTAGCGCGATAAGGGCGGAACCAACGCCGCCTGACGCACCTGTTATGAGCACTGTATCCTCTGGTCCGACATTGGCGCGGTTGAGCATGCCTTCAGCCGTCATCCATGAGGTTGCAAATGTGGCTAGTTCAGCATGGCTTAAATCAGAGGTGACGGGGTGAACATTGCGGTGGTCTATTTTCGTATATTCGGCGAAGCCGCCATTACATTCGGAGCCATAATAGCCAACGCCGTCCTTTTTATTGGGCATACTCCAATCGCGCAGCCATGTATCAATTAAGACACGTTTGCCTATTAAATTCTTGTCGGCGTTACTGCCCACAGCGATAACAGTTCCACAAACATCAGCGCCTTGAATAAGCGGAAAAGAGATAGATGTGCCGCCCCATCCTGCATCAGCTTCATCAGCCGTTTCTAACGCATTGCCAGTTGTGTTTTTTTCTACGCCTTTGGAATACCAGCCGGTTCTTGTATTCACATCGGTATTATTAAGCCCGCAAGCATGGACTTGAATTAAAACTTCAGTGTCGGAAATTTGAGGAACGGGCTGATCAGTTGTGTAAACTAGCTTATCCATATCGCCATGCCCTGTTAGAAGCATTGCCCGCATTGTGTCAGGAATAAAGCCCGTCATATTAACTCCACGGGAAGGGGCTATTCGATGTCGGATGGAGTTCTCCATCTGCGTATCGTCCAAATCGGAAAGGTTTAAGTAACTCCGAGGTTGATCCCATGATGTGCTCGGCGACTAATTTACCTACACCGAGCATTTTATAGCCGTGATTGCTATCGGCAATGATATAGCAGTTTTCACAAAACTCATCGAAGACAGGGAAATTATCAGGCGTGAAACAGCCTACTCCGCCTGAGGGTTCTTTATGATATTGCCCCATCATGCCCTCAAAGCGTTTATGACAATGAGCAAGGGCCGAAACCCACATATGGGCGAATTCAGGCGAAGAAATCCATTCCGGGGAAGCAGGGCCGTAAGGGTCGAGTTGTAACTCATCTACCGGGGTTTTTACGGGATAGGGCATCGCGCCGCCTTGGACACCGCCAAAATGAAAATCAGGCTTATAATATAAGCCCCAAATATGACCTTCTTCGGTGATGGTTGAGCCATCAACTGTGGATAAAAGAGCGGCGTCAGTATCCACATGCATAACAGGGGGCTGTTGACCATCATTGGTTTTAAACATGTTTGGGTCGATATTTAAGACGCCTTCTTCCAGCTGCCAATATGTCCACATGCCGATACCATCATGGAGTGACCCATCCGCGCCTTTAATGCTAACCGTCTTGGGTAACTCTAGCATGTTCCAGAAGTCTCGCACCCACGGGCCGGCCCCGATAACAACATAGTCACAAGCGATGTCACCTTGATTAGTTTCAACAGCTGTTATCGCAGATGACGCGCCATTCGCGCGTTTAAAGCCCGTGGCTTCCAGACCGGATATGATACGAACACCCTCGGCTTTTGCTTTAGTAGCAAGTCCTTGCATGGATTTTGTATTATTGGCGTAACCGCCTTTTTTTTCATGGAGCACTGAGGTGATATTGCCCGCTTGCCAATCATCATAGATGTTTTTCATATAGGCGGTGCATTCGCTTTCCCCTTCAATGAACTCGCTTTCATAGCCAATGGCTTTTTGTTGCTCATAAATCGAGCCAACATCCTCATGCATGGATTCACATGATATCTGCATATAGCCAACGGGGTGATAGGAATAAGCTTCGGGATCGGTTTCCCAAACATCAACTGAATGGGCCATCAATTCGCGCATCGCCGGTTGATAATAATTATTGCGTACAACTCCGCAGGCAATACCGGAGGCTCCAGCAGCAATTCCGGTTTTATCTAATATGATGATGTCGTTTCCGCTACCTTTTCCTGAGGCTTTTAACGATTTAGCCAGATGATACGCCGTAGAAAGTCCATGAATACCAGCGCCAATAATGACATATTTAATGAATTGAGGTAGGGCCATGAAATCTCCGAATTACGTCTCGCTTAAATCCTCTTGAGGGCAGGCACAACTCGCTTGAAAATTTATCACCCATTCTAATCGCCCCCTATTAGGCAGATTTATGCTGCTCGCATAAGAAATAAACTATATTGCGCATGCAATTCGCGGATTTACATTACTCAGTCTTATGATTAGGAGAGCTAATAATAAGGCTATTTTGGAGAGTTGACGTGAAAATTCCAAATAATTTTGACCTGAGATCTTTGCAGGTTTTTGTTGTAACCGCAGATCAAGGTGGGATGACGCAAAGCGCCCGTGTTTTACGCATGACGCAATCGGCTGTGTCTCAAATAATTGCAGGCCTTGAAGATGCGATTGGAACGAAACTTTTTGACCGTTCCGTCAGGCCGATTGTATTAACGGCGGCTGGCCGTATATTGCTGGAACGGGGTCGGCAAATTATTCGCGATACAAAAGAAACTTTCCGTGAAACTCAGACATTAGAACAGCGTAAGCTTGCTATGCTTACCATCGCGATGACAGATAGTATGTCTGCTGTTTTGGGAGCGAAACTATATAAATCTTTGCAAGATATATCAAGTTATTGGCGAATTTGGGCGGGCTTATCCCCTTATCACCGTGAAGAGTTTTTATCTCACAATATTGATATCATCATTACGTCTAGTAATGTGATGGAGGATGTTGCAGGGCTTGATCGACAACTTATCTTTAAAGAGCCTTATGTCCTTGTCTTTCCTAAGGACTATAAAGGTTCGGTTGATATTATGGATGGCGTACGTGATCTGCCATTTTTACGCTATTCCCTGCGCTCGGCCATGGGATTGCGTATTGAATCTCAGCTTAACCGACTAAGATTGAAATTTCCTGATATTGCAGAATTTGATTCCGCGCCGGGGCATACTATGGCTGTTGCTGAAGGTGTTGGATGGGGGATCTCTACGCCTCTTTGTCTTTTGCAGAAACAGGAACTCTTGGACCACGTTAGAATAGAGCCTCTGTCACGAGGACAATTTAGCCGCCACTTCGATTTGTTATCGCGTGAAAATAGTCTTGGGCAAATGCCGATTAAAATCGCAAACGAGGCCAGACGCTTACTTCGAACGGACTGTATTCCGGTGTTATATGATAAAGTTCCTTGGATTGAAGAGAAGTTTCATTGGGATATTGAAGATTCAGAACGTGACAGGGAACATTGATATGGCCTGACTATGGCCTTGAAGGTTATCTTAAACGGTTATGTTTTATCTTTAAAAGCGCTTATGTCGCCAGTTTGATCTTGGTGACACTGAATTGAGAATTTAACATAGTAAAACGCCAAGGGAGATGGAGATTTAGATGCCTGCATATGGTCTAGAGGCAGTTCTTAAATCGACGGATGAAGCCAGAGGGCTGCCTAACGCGCATTATATTTCATCTGAGATGTATGATGTTGAGCGTGAGAAGATATTTCTGAAATCCTGGTCAGCCCTAGCCTTTGAATCGGATGTCCCTAAAGTCGGTGATGCTTTTCCTGTAGATTTTCTGGGGTCACCTCTTTTGGTGGTCAGAGCGCGAGACGGACAGGTAAATGTCTTTCAGAATACCTGCCGACATCGAGGCATGATCTTAGTTGATAAGCCCACCCATTTGAAAGGCCCTATACGTTGCCCCTATCATAGTTGGTGTTATGATCATGACGGCGCGCTTGTACGTACGCCTTATGTTGGAGGTGTCGGTGTGGATACCCATGACGCGATTAAGCCGGAAGAGTTAGGCTTGTTTCAAATTCGAAGCCATGTTTGGCAAGGTGTTATCTTTATTAATTTTTCAAACGATGCGCCTGACTTTCCTAAAGTGCATTCAGATATTATTGAAAGATGGAGAGAATTTGATCAACCCTATCATCTAGGGGGACAGGTCAGCCGGTTTGATATGAAACTGAATACGAATTGGAAGTTTGCGATAGAAAATTTCTGTGAGGCTTATCACTTACCTTGGGTTCACCCAGAACTTAATGAAATCTCACCCATAGATGTACACTATAATATAGAAAACCATAGTGACTATTCTGGCCAAGGTACCCGTAACTATAGGCAGTTAATTGGTGATGGTGGCAAAAAATTTAATGACTTTAAAGCCATTTCTAAACAGTGGGATAAACAGGGTGAATATGTCTCTTTTTTCCCTAATGTCTTATTAGGGGTTCACCGCGATCATGCTTTTGCGATGTTACTCATGCCAAAGGGGCCTGAGATCACCCTTGAACGCGTTGCGCTTTTTTACGCTGATGAAGATATCGATACACCGCAATGGCAGGACATGTTGCAAGAAAATGCACGTATCTGGCAGGACGTTTTTACCGAAGATGTAAAGGTTGTTGAAGGGATGCAAAAGGGGCGTCATGGCCCACTCTTTGATGGAGGTAAATTTTCGCCCGTTATGGATGGTCCAACTCATATTTTTCACAAATGGGTCGCTACGAAATTACAAGCTACATAAATAGTACTTAAATATAGAATATTTCAAACACTTATAATGGCGCCTCAGCCTTGTTTTGCTAAAGTTTTATGTAATAGCAGAACTGTGTTAAGCTAGGTATTAAGATGGTCACATTACTCAATACGGTTGAAGATAAAGTTGCCCGCGACATCTGCTATGAACATGGCGATAAAGCAGATGAATTATTGGAGATTTTACATGCCGTACAGCTCAAAAACGGTTTCCTAAATGATGGAGCCTTGCGTACAATTGCCTATGCGCTGAATATTTCGCGGGCTGAAATTCATGGTGTTGCTAGTTTTTATCATGATTATAAACGCGAGCAACAAGCTAAGCAGATAATCAAAATTTGCCGCGCTGAAGCTTGCCAAGCTGTGGGCGCGCAGGATTTAATTTCTAAAGCCGAAAAAACCTTCGGGACGGCGCTTGACGGAGGCGGCAAAGATATTGCTTTGGAGGCCACTTATTGCCTTGGGAATTGTGCTTTGGGACCCGCCATTATGATTGAGAATAACCTTTATGGACGCGTTGATATAGGCAAGCTCAAAACCCTTTCCATGAAGCACCGTGAAGGCTCAAGATCATGAGCGTAAAAGTCTATATCCCCTGTGACGCTGCGGCGCTCTCCATGGGGGCTGACGATGTGGCCGAGGCTATGACCAAGCAGGGCGGTAAGGATATTGAGATTATACGCAATGGCTCTCGGGGGCTATTATGGCTTGAGCCTTTGATCGAGGTTGAAACGGATAAAGGGCGTGTGGCCTATGGCCCGGTAAACGTTGATGATATTCCTAGCCTGTTTAAAGCAGGGTTCTTAAAAGGGGCTGACCACAAACTCGGACATGGCTTAACCGAGGAAATTCCCTATTTAGCGAAACAAGAACGCCTGACCTTTTCGCGCGTTGGCGTAATAGATCCTCTAAGCTTGTCGGATTACGAATTATATGGTGGATTAGACGGACTTCAGAAAGCTTTGAAAATACTGCCCGAGATCATTGTGGAAACGATCACTGAGTCAGGCCTGCGCGGGCGCGGCGGCGCGGGATTTCCTGCGGGCATTAAATGGAAGACGGCTTTAGCTCAGCCCGAGGGGCAAAAATATATTTGTGCTAATGCTGATGAAGGCGATAGCGGCACATTTGCCGATAGAATGTTGATGGAGGGCGATCCGTTTTCTCTCATCGAAGGTATGATTATTGGCGGCAGAGCTATTGGTGCCGATACTGGTTATATTTATATTCGCTCTGAATACCCCCATGCGATTAAAACAATGCGCCGCGCTATTCATATCATGGAGGATGCTGGCTGGCTTGGGGAGAATATTAAAGAGAGCGGCACGACGTTTAATCTATATATCCGCGTTGGGGCAGGCGCCTATATTTGCGGCGAAGAAAGCTCAATGCTCGAAAGTCTTGAAGGTAAGCGTGGTCAAGTCAAAGTCAAACCTCCGATCCCGGCTATAAGCGGACTGTTTGATAAGCCTACGATAGTCAATAATGTTCTGACATTAGGTTCTGTCCCCTTTATCATGTCAAAGGGGGCTAAAGCTTATTCCGAGTATGGTCAGGGTCGTTCAAAAGGAACTCAACCTTTTCAATTAGCGGGCGATATTAAACAGGGAGGCCTTGTTGAAAAAGCTTTCGGCGTAACCCTTAAAGAGCTGCTATATGATTTTGGCGATGGAACTCATAGCGGCCGCCCGATCAAAGCGGTTCAGGCCGGCGGCCCGTTAGGGGGATATATTGTGCCCGAAGATTTTAATGTCGAGATGGGATATGAGACCCTCGCAGAGGCAGGTGCTATGCTCGGTCATGGCGGTCTTGTTGTCTATAATGATACGGTAAGCATGATGGCAATGGCGCGCTACGCCATGGAATTTTGTGAAATTGAAAGCTGTGGGAAATGTACGCCTTGCCGGGTTGGTGCAGTGCGCGGAAAAGAAACGCTGGATAAGATAGCTGCGGGTCAAGAGGTGGCAAAGAATATTGAAGTCATTGAAGACTTATGTGATCTGATGGAAGAGGCGTCATTATGCGCTATGGGGGGCTTAACACCGATGCCCGTGCGAACAGCGATGAAGGCTTTTCCCGACGAATTTTCAGGTCCCCCCAAAATGGCAGCGGAGTAAACCTATGGCTTTATTACAAGAGACTGATTACGGAACGCCAAAAGTTAAAGCTGATAAAGAGGTAAGTCTTGAAATTGACGGGCATGAAATTACGGTAGCTGAGGGGACTTCAGTTATGCGCGCGGCCGCCGAAGCCGGTATTCCTATTCCTAAATTATGTGCGACGGATAGTCTGAATGCTTTTGGGTCTTGTCGCTTATGTGTGTGTAAGGTCGATGGTAAACGCGGTACGCCAGCATCCTGCACCACCCTTGTTGAAGAGGGTATGAAAGTCACAACTCAGGATGATCAGCTCGCCAAAATCAGAAAAGGTGTGATGGAGCTATATATTTCAGATCATCCACTCGATTGTTTGACCTGCTCCGATAATGGCGATTGCGAGTTGCAGGATATGGCGGGCGCTGTTGGTCTCAGAGAAGTGCGTTATGGTTATGACGGCGAAAACCATAATGACGCGCCGACCGATACATCCAATCCATATTTTAGCTTTGATGAAAGTAAGTGCATTGTCTGCTCGCGCTGTGTTCGAGCCTGTGATGAGGTGCAAGGAACTCTAGCCCTGACAGTAGAAGGGCGTGGATTTAACTCTAAAATTTCCGCTTCAATGGGTGAAAATTTTATGGAATCAGAATGCGTATCTTGCGGGGCTTGTGTTCAAGCTTGTCCTACGGCGACGTTGCAAGAAAAATCAGTTATTGATAATGGCGTTCCAGACAGAACAGTTCTGACAACCTGTGCTTATTGCGGCGTAGGATGTTCATTTAAAGCCGAGCTTAAAGGCGACCAAGTTATCCGAATGGTGCCCTATAAAGACGGTAAAGCCAATCACGGGCATAGCTGCGTTAAAGGGCGTTTTGCCTTTGGCTATGCTACGCATAAAGATCGTATTACCGCTCCGATGATACGGGAGTCCATTACTGATCCGTGGCGGGAAGTGCCTTGGAACGAGGCTTATAAATTCGCAGCAGATCGGCTCAAAAAAGCACAAAAGCAACACGGCATTAAGGCTATTGGCGGGATTACGTCCAGCCGATGTACGAATGAAGAAGTCTGGCTTGTTCAGCGACTTGTTCGTCAGGGCTTTGGAAATAATAATGTCGATACATGTGCCCGCGTTTGTCATTCCCCGACGGGTTACGGCTTGAAACAAACCTTTGGCGAAAGCGCGGGGACACAAAATTTTGACTCCGTCATGGAATCTGATTGCATCATGATCATTGGCTCTAACCCAACGGATGCCCACCCCGTCTTTGGCTCTCAAATGAAGCGCCGATTACGACAAGGTGCAAAACTTATTATTGTTGACCCGCGGGCTATCGAGCTTGTTCGAACGCCGCATATTCAAGCTGATTACCATTTACAATTACAGCCAGGCACCAATGTAGCCTTGATCAATGGGCTAGCCCATATTGCAGCGAACGAAGGCTTGCTGGATGAAGCGTTTATAAAAGAACGTACTGATCTTGAGAGCTATAAAGAGTGGAAAGCGATGATTTTGGACGCGGCCAATTCGCCCGAAAATGTGTCTAAGATTACAGGGGTGCCCAAGGATGACCTTATTGGCGCGGCGCGGCTCTTTGCCCAAGAGAATAATTCCGCCATTTATTACGGTTTGGGTGTTACAGAACATAGCCAAGGCTCAACCATGGTGATGGGTATGGCAAATTTTGCCATGGCGACAGGTAATATTGGACGGGCGGGGGTGGGGGTTAATCCGATGCGCGGACAGAATAATGTTCAAGGGTCTTGCGATATGGGAAGCTTCCCGCATGAGCTATCAGGTTATCGTCCAGTAGGAGATGATGCCGCGCGGGGGCTGTTTGAAACAAAGTGGGGAACCAAGCTGGATAATAAGCCGGGTTACCGCATTCCAAACATGTTTGATGAGGCGTGCGCCGGAACTTATAAAGGCATGTATATTCAAGGTGAGGATGTCGCGCAATCCGACCCGAATATTCAACACGTCGAAGCTGCCCTTAAGGCGCTTGATATTCTGATTGTGCAGGATCTTTTCTTAAATGAAACCGCGCGTTTTGCCCATGTCTTCTTACCGGGTACAAGTTTCCTTGAAAAAGATGGTACCTTTATCAATGCCGAGCGCCGTATAAACCGTGTGCGTCCCGTTATGAAGCCTGCAACGGGCAAGCATGAATGGGAAGTCACACAAGACCTTGGCAAAGCTCTTGGGATTGATATGGGCTTTAATAGTGCGTCCGAAATTCTGGATGAAATTGCCGAGTTGACCCCTCAATTTGAAAACGTGTCATTTGAAGTTCTTGATGAAGCGGGAAGCTTACAATGGCCAGTCAATGATCAATATCCCGACGGGGCGGAAGTTATGCATGTCGGTGAATTTGTCAGGGGTAAGGGCATGTTTGTTCCGACGGAATATCAACCCACGCCTGAACGCACGAACCGTAAATTTCCTCTCATACTGACAACGGGCCGGATTTTATCTCAATATAATGTTGGTGCGCAAACCCGGCGGACAGAAAACAATCAATGGTGGGATGAAGACGTTCTCGAAATTCACCCCAGTGATGCGCAGGCGCAGGGCGTACGCGATGGTCAATGGGTTTCGCTCTCGTCTCGCAAAGGCGAAATTACGCTTCGCGCCAAGCTCTCGGACCGTATGGCTCCGGGTGTGGTTTATACAACATTCCATCATCCTGATACGGGGGCGAATGTAGTGACCACCGAAAATGTTGATTGGGCCACAAGCTGTCCGGAATATAAGGTTACAGCGGTCGCCGTTGCGCCGGCTAATCATAAATCAGACTGGCAAATGAATTATGAGGACGAACTTTCCGAATATCGCAAAATTGCCGAGCCTGCCGAATAAGTGCTTTTCCCAGTAGAAATACATGGGAAAACTCTCTCCTCATCGCAAGATATAAAGGCTGGTGATGGGCATTGGTCTGTTCCCGAAGAAGTCCCTGTTGCCTTTGTTTATAATCGACGAAATTATGCAGTTATGATGGGGACGCCGGATGACCTTGCCGATTTTGCCCTTGGTTTTTCATTAACCGAGGGGGTTGTTAAATCAGCAGCGGAGGTAAAATCTTTAGATATTCATCTCTCAAAACAAGGCGTTGATCTTAGATTTAAAATTGCTGAAAATGCTTTGGAGCGTTTGGATGTTACCCAGCGCCGCCGCAATATGATCGGGTCAGCCAGTTGCGGGTTATGCGGGTTAGAAAATGTAGATGAACTTTTCAAAGTTTTACCTGTCGTTGCCAAAACACGTATGGTGCTAAGTGAAGAGGCCATGAGGCGGGCGATAAAGGAGCTGCGTGAAAATCAGCCTTTGAATTTGCAAACTCATTCTGTTCATGCTGCAGCTTGGGTAAACCTGTCCGGAGATATTCAAATCATACGGGAAGATGTCGGTCGTCATAATGCGCTCGATAAACTTCTCGGCGCAATGGCGATGAAAGAGACGATTCTTAAGGAGATGTCTCCGAAAGATGGCTTTGTGCTCATGTCTAGCCGCTGTTCTTATGAAATCGTTGAAAAGGCTGCGCGGCGTGGGGTTAAGGCTATACTCTCCATTTCAGGGCCAACAGCCTTTGCTATTCGCAAAGCCAAAGAAGCCAATATGGCGCTTTATGCGCGAACTGGTGAGCAACCAATTGCACTTGATTAATAGGATATATAAATTTTTAAAATCCTAATTTTGAGGCTTGCTAATTTCATATCACAGGCATAAGCGGAAATAATTGGTAAGCTGCGGTACTCCCGCTTTTAAGGTATAGACGATGCGGGCTGTTTTAAGCTCTATCGGTGCGCTGCTGATATCTGCAGCCATCCTTCTTGCCGGCGGCGGTTTGCTCGGAACCTTGGTTGCCGTTAGCGCAGAACTGCACGGCTTTCCACTTGTTGCCATCGGCTTCTTATCATCAGCCTATTTTGCTGGATTTATGCTTGGATGTTTGACCACGCCGCTTTTGGTGAAACGTGTGGGTCATGTTCGCGTCTTCGCCGCGCTTTCATCTCTCGTGGCTGCTTGCGCGCTCAGCCATATACTAGCGGTCAATGTGCCTGTTTGGGCTGTGTTACGGGTTGTGACCGGATTTAGTTTCGCCGGGCTTTATATGTTGATTGAGAGTTGGATAAATGAGCAAGCCCCCAATGATAAACGCGGACAGGTTTTGTCAATATACCGTATGGTGGATTTGGCAGCGGTTACAGTCGGACAGTTTTTGCTTACATTGGCAGACCCAAAAGAGTTTGTCCTTTTTTCAATTGTTGCGATTTTGATATCCTTAGCTATTTTCCCCATATCGCTCTCCACATCAAGCGCGCCAGCTGCTGTGACGCAAACAAAACTCAATATAAAAAAACTTATTAAAACTTCCCCTTTGGCGGTTGCCGGATGTCTTGTTGTAGGCCTGTCCAGCGGAGCCTTTTGGGGCGTTGCGCCTGTTTTTGTTCAGCAATTGGGCCACCCTGTTTTAATGGTTTCAGCCTTTATGAGCGTTGTCATTTTTGCCGGTGCAATGATGCAATGGCCTATGGGGTGGCTTTCAGATAAAATAGGCCGTCGCATAGTCCTGATTATCGCGTCTTTAGGCGGCGCTTTAAGCGGTGTATTTCTATGGCAATTTTCATCCCAATCCCTTGCCTTAATGATGGTTGGCGGCGTGCTTTATGGTATGTTTGCGATGCAAATTTTTGGTATGGCTGCGGCCCATGCCAATGACTATGCGGGGCCGGATGACTATGTGTCTATCAGTGGCGGTTTACTTTTAATTTACGGCATCGGGTCTGTTATTGGCCCTTCTGTTGCGCCGATAATAATGTCAAAAGCGGGCCCACCGGCTCTCTTTGCTTATACTGCGGCTGTGCAACTCGGACTTGCTGTTTATGGTCTGTACCGTTTATCTCAAAGAGATAGAGTTGAAGGGTCGGCTGATTACGTTCCTGTTCCACGGCCACGCGCTGCCTTGCTTATACTGCGAACAAATCCGCAGAATTTATTAAAACGCAAGAAAAAGAATTCTAAAGGCGGATGAATGCAAATAGATCATTCAAAATTATAATTTTATCCATAAGAGCAATATAAATGAAAGTCGATATAGAGACTGTTCTATAATCTGAACGGCCTTGCAGAAGAGGCCAAATATCAACGGATAAAAGGTCAAGATAATTATATGACGCAGAATAACTTACCGGCGCCTGGGGCTCCAGATATCGAGATTGCACGAGCGGCTAAAATGAAACCTCTTTTGCCTCTAGCTAAAGAAAAGCTAGATATACCGTCTGACGCCCTTATTCCCTTTGGACATTACAAAGCCAAACTGTCTTTGGATTATATTGACAGTTTAAAAAAGAAACCAAACGGGAAGTTGGTTCTTGTCACAGCGGTGACGCCGACTCCGGCTGGGGAAGGTAAAACCACAACATCAGTTGGGCTCAATGATGGGTTAAACCGTATTGGTATTAACGCCATGGTATGTTTGCGAGAACCATCTTTAGGTCCGTGCTTTGGTATGAAAGGCGGAGCTGCCGGGGGTGGTCGTGCACAAGTCTTACCTATGGAAGATATAAACTTGCATTTTAATGGTGATTTTCACGCCATCACCTCTGCTCATTCTCTGATTTCTGCTATGCTGGATAATCATATGCAATGGGGCAATGAGCTCGATATTGACCCGCGCCGTATTAGCTGGCGTCGTGTTGTGGATATGAATGACCGCGCGCTTCGTCATATCGTCATGGGGCTGGGCGGGCCAACACAAGGCATTGTCCGTGAAGGTGGATTTGATATTACGGTTGCGTCCGAGATTATGGCGATCTTTTGTTTGGCAACGGATTTGAAAGATTTGCAAAAACGTATCGGTGATATTATTGTTGCGAAGACGCGCAATAAAAAGCCTGTCACTGTTCGCGATCTTGGCTGTGATGGTGCTGTGACGGTTCTTTTAAAAGATGCTTTTCAACCAAACCTTGTTCAATCTATAGAGCATAATATGGCCTTCATTCATGGAGGGCCTTTTGCCAATATAGCCCATGGCTGTAATTCTGTTGTTGCGACACAAACAGCGCTTAAAATGAGCGATGTGGTTGTTACGGAAGCCGGGTTTGGCGCTGACCTTGGGGCTGAGAAATTTCTAGACATTAAATGCCGCCAATCAGGTCTGCGTCCTGACGCTGTGGTGTTAGTTTGCACTATTCGAGCGATGAAAATGCAGGGTGGCGTTGCTAAAAATGAGTTAGGGCCAAAAAATGTTGACGCTGTTCGGGCTGGATGTGTGAATGTCGAACGCCATATCCAAAATTTAAAGAAATTTGGACTAACACCGATTGTTTCAATTAATCACTTTGTACATGACACGGATGCAGAAATTGCTGTCGTGAAGGATATTTGTGACGCAGAAAAAGTCCCGATGGTTATCGCGCGTCATTGGGCCGAAGGCGGAGCCGGCGCAGAAGACCTAGCGCGAGCCGTGAAAGTGGAGCTGGATAAACCAAAACCCAAAATTACCTTGATGTATGATGACAAGGATAAGCTGGCTAAAAAGGTCGAAAAAGTTGCGAAAGAAATTTATCGGGCCGAGGCGGTGACGATCAGTTCAGCGGCAAAAAGTACATTTCGCCAAATCGAAAAAATGGGCTTTGGGCATTTACCAATCTGTATTGCGAAAACGCAGTCCAGTTTTTCAACAGATGCTAAAAAACTGGGTGCGACGAGCGGACATACAGTTGAAGTGCGAGAGGCGACTTTAAATGCCGGGGCGGGTTTTGTTGTTGCGATATGCGGCAATATTATGCGCATGCCAGGACTTCCGCGTCATCCGGCAGCTCTGGATATCGGGCTGGATGAAGATGGTCAAATCGTTGGACTGGCATAAAAGTTATTCTGTAAAGGATTAAAATAATGAGTGATCAAGACGACATTATTCTGAAAGATTTAGATGATACTGAGCTTGTCCAGCAAATGCAGGATGATCTTTATGATGGTATGATACCGGAAGTCACAGAGGGGACTCAAATTCTTCTCGACCGTGGTTGGGATGCTAATATGGTTCTCAATGATGCTCTTGTCGAAGGGATGCGTATTGTGGGCGTTGACTTTCGTGATGGCATCCTTTTTGTACCCGAAGTCTTACAAAGCGCTAATGCGATGAAAGGAGGGATGAAGCTCTTACGCCCCATTCTTGCTAGTAGCGAAAATAATAGCAGCGTCGGCAAATATGTCATCGGGACCGTTAAGGGCGATATCCATGATATTGGTAAAAACCTTGTTGGCATGATGCTTGAGGGCGCAGGCTTTGAAGTCATTGACCTCGGAATCAATACGCCTGTCGATGAATATTTAGAGGCGATTGATAAGCATGAGCCTAATATTTTGGGCATGTCTGCGCTTTTGACGACGACCATGCCGTATATGGGCGTTGTGATTGAAGAACTTGATAAGCGCGGTATTTTAAAAGAACTGCCAGTGATGGTTGGAGGCGCGCCTCTTAATCAAGAATTTGCCGATGCTATTAATGCCCATAGCTATGGCCGCGATGCCGCCATGAGTTCGGAGTTGGCTAAAACCATAGTCGGTAAAAACCGTTAAGTTATGTGATGGAAGCGTTTGCGTCGCATAAGACTTTAGTTATCGCTTGCGGTGCTCTGGCGAAGGAAATTTTGGCGATAAAAGCGTCGGCAAATATACCAGATCAGGCTTTTGAATTGCAATGTTTACCGGCAGGCTATCACAATTTTCCAGATAAAATTGTTCCGGGTCTTGAAAAAATTATCAAGGCTTCCGGGGATCAATATGACCGCATATTAATTGGCTATGGAGATTGCGGAACAGGCGGTGGGCTCGATCGGATGATGAAGAAATATCCCAAGACTTATCGGTTGCCGGGCACACATTGTTATGCCTTTTACGCCGGTCTTTCGGTCTTTGACGATATGATGGAAGAGGAGCTGGGCAGTTTCTTTCTAACAGATTATCTTGCGCAACATTTCGAGACCCTCATTGTTAAAGGCTTTGGCATAGACCGCTATCCAAATCTAAAAGAGACTTATTTTGAACATTATAAGCGCCTTATCTATATTTCGCAGGCCCCCACAGAAGCCTTGATAGAGAAAGCGAAAAAGGCAGCGGTATTTTTAGGGCTTGAATTTAGTCATAGACCCGTCGGTTATGGTGAACTTGAGAGCCAGATTAAAGACTTGGGAGGAGGCGTGCATGTATAAGCTTCGCCTCTGGGCCGTTCGTCGTTCGCGCTTTATGGAAACGTTGTATAATGGCGTAAATCCCGGCATTCTTTTTTGCCTAAGGGCGATCACTAAAGTTTTCGGCACGAAGCTCGACCGCCCAATTACGGCTATGGAAGCCGGGCTCAAAGGCGCGCTGTTTGATTGTAAAATGTGTGGGGATTGTGCTTTGTCGAAAACGGGTATGAGCTGCCCGATGAACTGTCCTAAAACAATACGCAATGGGCCTTGCGGCGGTGTTCGTGCAAATGGCATGTGTGAGGTTAAACCTAACATGCGTTGCGTCTGGGTTGAGGCTTGGGATGGGGCGTCTCGTATGAGAAATGGAGACACCATAAAGGATATAGAATTTGCCGTTGATCACCGCAATAAAGGCCAATCCACATGGTTGAAACTGGCGCGGGAGTCATCCGAAGATATCGAGGCGATAGATGTCTGAAGCCCAGCTTAAAATGGGTAGACCGCAAGATGTCGGAACCAATCCGGGCGATCCTTTGCCCATGCTCGAAGGTCATGTTTCCCATGGTCGCTTTGAACGTGTTCTAAAAGCCGGGGAATTTGTGGTGACAACCGAGATAGCGCCGCCGGATTCAGCCGACCCTGAAGAAGTTTTAAAACGGGCGTCTTTATTTGATGGATATGTTGACGCGATAAATGCGACGGATGGATCCGGCGCACATTGCCATATGTCCAGCCTAGCCGTTTGCGCTATTCTTACACGCCAAGGATATTCGCCTATTTTACAAATATCTTGCCGTGACCGGAACCGTATTGCCATTCAGGGCGATACATTAGGCGCTTCTGCTCTCGGGGTTTGCAACGCGCTCTGTCTGTCCGGAGATGATGTCGGCGCGGGCGATCACCCCGAAGCAAAACCGGTCTTTGATTTGGACAGTATATCTCTGACTCGGACTTTGCGTATTTTACGCGATGAGTCTCGCTTTTTAAGCGGACGGAAACTTGATCTGGCCCCAAAGTTATTTGTTGGCTCGTCAATAAACCCATTTGTCCCGCCCATAGAAAACCGCGTGGACCAACTTGCTAAAAAAATTGCAGCAGGGGCTGAATATATTCAGTCTCAATATTGCTTTGATGTGCCGGTTCTCAAAGAGTTTATGGCTCGCGCCGTAGATATGGGGTTGACTGAAAATTGTTTCATCCTGCCGGGTGTGGGTGTTTTGCCCTCTGCTAAAACAGCGAATTGGATGCGTGAAAACGTGCCCGGCGTACATATTCCGGACAGAATTATAAAGCGTTTGAAAGATGCGGATAAACCTTTGCGAGAGGGACGGAAGATTTGTGTTGAACTTATGCAAGAAATCAAAGAGATAGCCGGTGTCAGTGGTGTCCATGTTATGGCGTACCGTCAAGAGAAATGGGTCGGAGATGTTGTTAAACGCTCAGGCGTACTTGACGGACGCGTGCCTTGGTCACCTCATAAAGATAAAGAAAGTTAGGACTTTTTATGGCCCGTACAATTTTAGCCTCAGAAACCAAAGAAGTCGTTATTGGCTTTGACCAACCTTTTGCAATGATCGGTGAGCGGATCAATCCAACAGGGCGCAAATTATTCTCCAAAGAACTTAAAGACAATAACTATTGGCGGGTAAAGAAAGAAGCCTTGGCGCAGGTCGAAGCTGGCGCGCAAATATTAGACGTGAATGTCGGTGTACCTTTGGCTGACGAAGCTCAAATCATGTCCGAAGTTATCCCGCTTATTCAGGGGCTGACCGATGCTCCGCTCTGTATTGATAGTTCAATCATGGATGCGCTTGAAGCTGGGCTGAGGGTCTATAAAGGGCGGCCTTTGTTAAATTCTACAACAGCGGAAGAAGAAGTCATGGAGCGAATTTTGCCATTAGTGGCTAAATATGACTGTGCTGTGGTCGCCATTTCTAATGACGATACCGGAATATCAGAAGATCCAGATGTCAGATTTGAAGTTGCTAAACGGATCGTCAATCGCGCGGCCGATCATGGAATTAAACCCGAAGATGTCGTGGTTGACCCACTTGTTATGCCTATCGGCGCGGTTAATAGCGCTGGTACAGATGTGTTTAAATTAGTTGGACGCTTAAGAACCGAGCTTGGTGTGAATACAACATGCGGGGCCTCTAATATTGCTTTTGGTCTTCCCGAGAGGCACACAATTAATAATGCATTTTTACCTATGTTGGCAGCAGCTGGCATGACTTCAGCCATTGTGAACCCGCTTCACGCAGGGTTAGTTCCAGCGGTCAGAGCATCGGATGTTTTAAACGGTGTGGATCCAAGTTGCGCAAATTGGATTAAAAATTATCGTCCTGCTCCAGTACCGGGTGAAGAAGGTGGACGACGTGGAAGAGGAGGCCGCCGTCGCCGCGGATAAGACATATTCAGGAAAATGCCATTGCGGTGCGGTGACGTATCGCGCCGTTGGATTATCCGATATTTGGTATTGTCACTGTAAACAATGCCAACATCTTACGGGATTATATATAGCTGCAGCTGGTGTTAAACGTGAAAATTTGAAAATAAAAGGTGACGTGAATTGGCTGCCGATTTCCGAGCGCTCTAACTCCGGCCATTGCAAACAATGCGGAAGCTATATGTTTTGGGATGCCCATGAGTTCCAGACCGTCAGTATTTTAGCGGGGAGTATAGATGATACGGCTGGCCTTGAAGTTAAAGGTCATATCTATGTCGCCGAAAAAGGCGATTATTACGATATTACAGATGGGTTACCTCAATTTGATGCAAACCCGCCAATGGGAACACGATAATAGGGAGGAAGTTATGGCTAGACGAGGACGATCAGGGGGCAGAGCAGGCCGTGCAGCCGCAAGAGCAGAAGAGACGCCGCAGCGCGAACCTTATATCAAACGCAATATTCCGACCTATTCGGTTTTGAATGATACTGACCTTGCTCAGCTTGAACATAATGCGGAAACTCTGCTCGAAGATATAGGATTAAATATTCAAGAAGACCAAGAATCGATTGATTACTTTGTTAAAGCAGGAGCCAAAGCAGATGGCGAGCGCGTTCGGTTTCCACGTGGCATGTGCCGTGAAATCATTCAGGCAACTGCGCCAAAAGAGTTTACTCAATATGCGCGCAATCCCGAAAATAATGTTCAAATCGGTGGAAACAATACGGTGCTAGTTCCAGCCTATGGACCGCCATTTGTGTATTCAAAAGAAGAAGGACGGCGATATGCCAATATTGAAGATTTTCGAAATTTTGTAAAACTAGCCTATATGTCGCCTAATCTACACCATAGCGGCGGAACTGTTTGCGAACCAGTCGATTTACCGGTCAATAAACGCCATTTCGATATGAATTACAGCCATATAAAATATTCCGATAAAGCCTTTATGGGTTCAGTAACCCAGCCTGAAAGAGCGCTTGATACGATTGATATGGCTAAGATCGTATTCGGGGATGATTTCGTTGAAGAGAAATGTGTCTTGGTTAATCTCATCAACGCCAATTCTCCGCTAACGTGGGACCGAGTAATGCTCGGCGCGCTAAAGCATTACGCACGGGCCGGACAATGTGCCATGCCAAGTCCTTTTGTTGTCTCCGGCGCCATGTCACCAGTCACGGCGGCAGGTGTTGCGGCGCAAAGTCTAGCGGAAGGCCTAGCCGGTATGGCTTTAACCCAATTGGTGCGACCTGGCGCTCCTGTTATTTACGGAAATTTTGTGACGTCTATGTCTATGCAAACAGGCGCGCCGACATTTGGAACGCCCGAGGCATCGCTCATTATTAATATGAGCGCAGCCCTCTCAAGACGGCTGGGCGTCCCCTTTAGATCTGCTGGGGGGTTTAATGCCTCTAAAGTGCCTGACGCACAGGCAGGTTATGAGTCCGCTAATTCGCTTCAAACGGGGCTTATGGCAGGTGTGAACTTCATGCTTCACACAGCTGGCTGGCTGGAAGGCGGTCTCGCCATGGGATATGAAAAATTCATTATGGATGCGGACCAAGCCGGAATGATGGCTGTCTTTGCCAAAGGCGTAGATATGTCCGCTAATGGACAGGCTTTGGACGCTATCGCCGAAGTCGGACCCGGACAACATTTCCTAGGATGCGAGCATACGCAGAAGAATTTCAAAACGGCATTTTATCAATCTAATGTGTCTGACAATAATAGCTTCGAGCAATGGGTTGAAGATGGCTCAACTTCTGCTGAAGATCGCGCTGCGCAGGTCTATAAGACGATGCTAAATGAGTATAAAGCCCCAGAGCTTGACCCTGATATCGATGCGCGCTTGCTAAAATATATGGCGGATAGGAAAGCCAGTTTTCCTGACAGTAATATTAGCTAAGAACATGCTCGGCGACATGAGCCAGCCCATCTAAAAAGGATTGGGCCGATGAACGCGGCGTTAGTAGCTGAATTTCGCTGGCGCTGAACTTTATGACGATGGCGGATATATGATGGGCGCTGGTTCTGGCCGCGTAATTATCATCTGCGCTTCTAAGGTCGAGAGGGATAAAACGCTCCAAAACATCAAAATTTCTGTGGCCTTTCAGATCAAGGGATGCCCATCCATCTGATTGCAGTGTTGTGTAAGCTGATCCATTAAGCGCTTTTGCAATATCTTTGTCCGCTTGAAGGTTTACCTCCGTCATTAAAAGCAAGTATTGCTCTTGACCTGACCACATCGCAAAGCCGCCTTTGATTTTGACAAAAGATTGAGGCAGAGGCAAATCCTTGCCAAAGGCTTTTTTGAAACTCGCTGCAAATACCTTTTCTTGGCCTAAGACGCAGGCAACGGAGACAAGCTCGCCAATATAATTTTCAACTATAGAAAATTCTGGCCAGTCTCGGCTATAGCCATTTAACGGCGGGAGAGGAGATAGGTTAGACACGTAGGCGTTCTCCTTTCGGATCGATGAAATGCGGGCTGACGATTTTTACTTTGACGTGATTGTCACGCATATAATCGACAGAATTTATGGTTTCCCCAAGCCGCGTGCCGCCATTTTTGACAAAACCTAAGCCGACATAAATCTCAAGACTTGGAGACCATGCAACCGAACTCATATGCCCCAGATCATTTTCAGGTGTTTTATTATCTCCGATATTAAAAAAATGTGCTCCATTAGTGAGTGTGTCTTTCGGGTTTTCAGCAATCAGTCCAACCATACGGAAATCATTATCAAGCCCTTCGCGACCCGATAGCACCTTGCCTATACAATCTTTCTTTTTTGAGACGAAACCGCCTAACCCTAAATGTTTGGCAGTTGTAGTCCCATTAAGTTCATTTCCGGCTGCATGCCCTTTTTCAATGCGCATAACACCTAAGGCTTCGGTTCCATACATAATGACCTCAAATTCTTTTCCCTGTGTCATCAGCTCTCTTATGAGGGCGTCCCCATATCGGGCAGGTACAGAAATTTCATAAGCGAGTTCACCTGAAAAGGAGAGCCTGAAGAGGCGTGCTCTGATCCCGTCACATATCGTGATTTCCCCGCAGGCCATATAGGGAAAGGCTTCATTCGAGATATCAAAGTCTTTGTCGATGACTTTTTGCAAAAGCTTACGCGCATTTGGTCCTGCAACAGAAAATTGCGCCCACTGATCGGTGACCGAAATTAAATGCACGTCCATATCTGGGAATAAAATTTGTCGGCAAAATTCAAGATGTTTGAAAACAGGTCCGGCTTTAGCTGTAGTCGTCGTCATCACGAAATGGGTGTCGGAAAGGCGGGCTGTAGTGCCATCATCCATAGCGATACCATCTTCCCGAAGCATGAGGCCATAACGGCATCTGCCAATTTTTAAAGTGCTAAATGTATTGACATAAACCTTGTTTAAAAACTTCCCTGCATCAGCGCCTTGAACGTCAATTTTTCCAAGAGTCGTTACATCGCAAATACCAACAGAGTTGCGTGTCATCAGGACTTCTCTATCGACGCTATCTCTCCATCCTTTTTCTCCGTCTCTTGCAAACCATTGGCTGCGTTTCCAATAGCCTGTTTCCACAAAGGTTGCCCCGTTTTCAGAGGCATATTTATGGCTGGGCGTCAGACGGATTTGTTTAAAGTGCTGTTCTGTATGCGGACCTGCAAATGCACCTATTGGAACAGGCGTATAAGGCGGACGAAAAATTGTTGTTCCTGTTTCCGGTATAGTTTGTCCCGTTGCATACGCTAATACTGCAAGGCCTGTTACATTTGAGGTTCTCCCTTGATCTGTTGCCATACCTAGAGTCGTATAACGTTTCACATGTTCTACCGATGAAAATCCTTCTTGATGGGCCAGAGTGATATCTTTTACGGTGACATCATTTTGAAAATCGACCCAACTTCGTTTTTTGGACCGTACAAACCAGAAAGGTGTAATCTTTATAGCTCCGTCTTCTGTTTCAGGTATCGGGCCTGATTTAAAGCCAAGCCTTTCGGAGGCGTCATTGGCATCTTTAAAGACGCCTTGTGTTGAAAAAGTTCCATTGGCAGATCCAATCACAATCATTTCACTTGGTGTATTATCCGGATCAGGCACAAAGCACGCTAATGTGTCATTCCATTTTGGCCGCCCGCGTTTATGGCAGGTCAGGTGAAGGTTAGGATTCCAGCCTCCAGACATTGCTACGCAATCAACGGGTATTGTCTCGCCCGTATTAAGCGTTATTGATTTCACGCCTTTATGCCCAGAGACATTGATGATGTGTTGTCCTTTACGCGTGTCAATTATGTGCTCTGCCTTAGTCAGAAGGCCGTTTTGATTATTGGTGAGAAGGGCCGTCTTTTTGCCAGTTTGAACCTCAAATCGATGGGTATAACTACGAACAGCGCTGGCTAACATCACGCCGGGGCGATCATTATTTGGAAAAGCGATGGGGCGTTCAGTGGCTCCGGCAGATAAAATGCTTTTTTGGGCATATATTCTCCAAAGAATCTGTTTTGTGCCTTTAACCCCTATACGGTCAGTTTTCGTTTCCAATCCGCCGTAAATACCATGATCATAAACGCCGTAAATTGTTGTTCGCGGCATAAGCCGTACATTAGGCAGGCTTCTTAATTCTAACAAGGTTTGTGCAACCCACTCTAAACCACTCGCGCGGTCTATCTCTAACTTCTCTGATAATAAACGGCCTCCCATATGGAAGTCTTCATCAGCTAAAATTAGCTGAACGCCAGTTCGTCCAGCGTTAAGCGCCATTTGAAGCCCAGCCGGTCCGGCCCCTATGATTAAGAGATCGCAATGCAGAAATCCTTTATCATAGCTATCAGGATCAGGGGTTGTCGACAGTGTTCCTAAGCCGGCCGCTTTACGTATAGCAGGTTCATAAAACTTTTCCCAAAAGGCTTTGGGCCACATAAATGTTTTGTAGTAAAAGCCAGCAGACAGAAAGGGTGATAAAAAATCATTTACGGCCAAGAGGTCAAAATTCACACTTCCCATATAATTTTGGCTGCGGGCCTCCAAGCCTTCAAATAGCTTTATTGTGCTCGCGCGGCGATTAGGTTCACATGTCCCGCTAGCATGGATTTCAACGAGTCCGTTCGGGTCTTCACCTCCTGCGCCCATAATCCCGCGAGGCCGATGGTATTTAAAACTTCTCGCAATGACTTTCACATCATTGCGCAATAAAGCCGACGCGAGCGTGTCGCCTTCAAAGCCTTGATAGGCCGTGCCGTTGAATTTGAAATTTAAAGGTTTGAATTTATCTATGAGGCTCATTTTCGAGCTCTCGATATATCACGGGCTAATTCTACGTTTGTAATTTCATGAGTGCTAATATTACGCGTTACGATAAGCCAAGAGCGGTCTCCATATTCGTGAAACCAAAGTTCTTTGTGCTCGCCTGCGGGGTTATCTCGCAAGTAGATATAGTCATGAAAGTCTTGTTGGGCTGTTTCAGACTTTGGGTCAGGTCGGCTCATCAAAGAAGCATCACCAAGATAGGAAAACTCTGATGCGTCACGCGGGCCGAGAAGAGGGTGGTTGATAATCATTAGTGCAGATTGGGCTGAGCGCCCTGTCCTTTTTCATCAATCATAAAGCCTCGGTTAAAACGATCCAAGCGATAGGCTGTTGCGGTTTTATGCGGAGTATCTTTGCTGAGCAAATGGGCAAAACAATAACCGCTCGCGGGGGTGGCTTTAAAGCCACCATAACACCAGCCGCCATTAAAATAGAGACCATCAATATGGGTCTTATCAATAATCGGAGACCCGTCCATAGACATGTCCATAATGCCGCCCCACATCCGCAGCAATCGGGCTTTTCCGATCATAGGCATGAGAGATACGCCGCCTTCACAGACATCTTCGACAACGGGCAGGTTTCCTCGTTGTGCGTAACTATTATAGCCATCAATATCCCCGCCAAAGACGAGGCCGCCCTTATCAGACTGACTGACATAAAAATGTCCCGCGCCGTAAGTAATAACGCCGGGGATGATGGGTTTTAAGCCCTCGCTGACAAACGCTTGCAAGACATGGCTTTCCATGGGTAAGCGCATATCGGCCATGGCCATGACGCGGGAGCTATTTCCGGCGACTGCGACGCCGACTTTTTTTGCTTTTATGTTTCCGCGTGATGTTTTAACGCCGAGGCATTTCCCGTCTTGGATATTAAAACCGATGACTTCACAGTTTTCGATGATATCTACGCCGCGCTTATCCGCAGCACGGGCATATCCCCAAGCGACTGCATCATGGCGAACGGTACCGCCCCGAGGTTGCCATAGACCTCCTTTAATGGGGAAGCGGGCATTATCAAAATTTAGGAAGGGATATTGTTTACGTACACCTTCTGTGTCGAGCAAGACAGCATCAGCGCCGTGTATTATCATCCCATTACCGCGCCGGATATAGGCATCACGCTGCGGGTCAGAGTGATATAAATTTATAATGCCGCGCTGACTAACCATAGCATTATAATTGACATCTTGTTCGAGGTCTTCCCAAAGCTTGAGCGAAAATTCATAAAAAGCTTCATTCCCGTTGAGAAGGTAATTTGAGCGAATAATAGTGGTGTTGCGACCAACATTACCGCCTCCGACCCAGCCCTTTTCGAGTACGGCAACCCGCTTTTGATCAAATTTACTGGCAAGGTAATGTGCTGTAGCCAGCCCATGGCCACCGCCGCCAACGATGATAATATCATATTCAGCTTGAGGCAGAGCCTTGCGCCAGACAGGTTTCCAGCCCTTATGCCCTGTTAAAGCTTCTTTGAAAATTCTGAACGCTGAGTAGTTCATGGTGTAAGACTACCCTAAATTAAGGCCGACTCAATGGTGATAAGGGTTATTTAGACCATGACATAAGCGAATAATATAATATCAATTCTATTCGTCGTTTCGAATATAAAATATTGGATTTTTCTAATACAAAATATAACGTCGATCATGACGAGGAAAGAAGTAAAGAACGATGCCAATAGAGTATGATAGCCTCAAGCAGAATAAAGCCAATTATATACCGCTTTCGCCTGTTTCTTTTTTAGATCGAACAGCCGATATTTACCCTGAACGCGCCGCGCTGGTCTATAATGATGTAAGCTATAATTGGCAGCAAGTTAGAGAACGGTGTCGCTGTTTTGCTTCTAGCTTGAACGCACGTGGTATTGGCAAGAATGATACCGTATCGCTTCTAACATTTAATACGCCGGAGATGTTTTTAGCTCATTTTGCTGTCCCTCTTGCGGGGGCGGTTTTAAATACGATTAATACACGCCTCGACGCCGCAACGGTGGCTTATATTATAGATCATGCCGAGAGTAAGATGTTCATTGTTGATCGTGAGCTCTGGCCCATTCTGGAAGAAGCTTTGGCGCAATGTTCAGAGGTTCCGGAAATCGTTATTGTTGATGATCTTTCGGCGTTAAGTCAGCCTGACCTGCCCAAAGACTATACGCGATTTGAAGATTTGATCAATCAAGGCCGCTCTGATTATGAAGGCGAGCCACTCGAAGATGAATGGCAAGCTTTGTCTCTTAATTACACCTCTGGCACAACGGGTCGCCCCAAAGGGGTTGTCTATCATCATCGTGGGGCCTATTTGATGTCTATGGGGACGGTACCGTCATGGGGGCTTATGCCTCATCCACGTTACCTTTATACAGTCCCAATGTTCCATTGTAATGGCTGGGGTCATGCGTGGACAATGACATTGCTTGCGGGGACAGTCATTTGCTTAAGAGCGTTCTCGCCCAAAGCGGTTTTTGACTTGATAGAGAAACATGATGTCACCCATTTTGGAGGTGCGCCCATAGTCTTAAATATGCTCGCAAATGCTCCTAGCTCAGAGCAAAAAACATTTGATCGACAGATAAATGTCATGACAGCCGGAGCTCCGCCGCCCGCTAAGGTTCTTGAATCCATGGGACAGTTTAATTTTAATGTTATGCATGTTTATGGTCTGACGGAAACTTATGGCCATATATTACAATCAGCACCGCAAGATGATTGGCCAGATAAAACCATTTCCGAGCAAGCTGAACTTAAAGCTAGGCAAGGGGTCAGGTTTGCTATGACTGAATATGTAGATGTGGTTGATGAGCAAGGACAACCAGTCCCTCATGATGGGGAGACGATGGGAGAGATCGTTATTCGCGGTAATACTGTAATGAAAGGCTACCTAAAGGATAAGGTTGCGACGGATCAGGCTTTGGGATCGGGCTGGTTTGTATCAGGGGATTTAGGGGTTATATTTCCTGATGGGTATATTCAACTGAAAGACAGAGCTAAGGACATCATCATTTCCGGGGGAGAGAATATTTCATCAGTCGAAATAGAAACCGTACTTTACAAGCATAGCGCAGTTGCCGAAGCCGCTGTTGTCGCTATGCCAGATGAAAAATGGGGTGAGGTGCCATGTGCTTTTGTCGAATTAAAAGACAATACGACAGAAGATGAATTAGTCGAATTTTGTGCCAATAATATGGCGCGGTTTAAAAGGCCAAAAAAAGTAGTTTTTGGAGACCTTCCGAAAACGGCGACGGGGAAAATTCAAAAAAAGGTCTTACGCGATCGCGCAAAAAACCTTGCATAGCGCCAGTTATAGAATGCCTTTATTGACGTAAGTTTCATCCCATGCGGGCCGAGTGAAAACGGCATCTACTGCAGGTTTAAAATGTTCTAGTGAATAGGTGTCATAATCAGGGTCAAAGGATGTTTGATCCCACTTTTCGCAAAATCGAACTGCGGAGTCGTAAAATTTATGTCCCGCATATTTTTGTCGGGCTTCAGGATTGAGGCCGACTTTGTCAGCATAATATTTATATTGGAAAATACCGTGATGCTGAACTGTCCATGAGCATTCCTCACGCACATAAGGTTTAATAATTGCTGCGGCTAAACTGTCATGATTGAGCGGGGCTAAATCATCACCAAGATCATGAATTAGGGCACTGACGATCCAGTCGATATCGGCACCGTCGCGTTCAGCCCGCGTTGCGGTTTGCAGGCTGTGTTCCAAGCGGTCGATTTTATAGCCTGAAAAACTATCACGTAATTTTTCAAGAGCGCTAATGATCCGTATTGGTAAGGTATTGCAAAATATTTTTTCGTGTTTGTCCAAGAAGGCATAGTCTTCCTCTGTACCATCCTCCATACGTGTAAAAGAAACTGTTTTCATATTAGGACTCACTTGGTACGGCTGAGATGTTTTGGCCTGAAGCGATCATACGATAGAGGCTTGTAACGCCGTCATGATCCGTATAGCAGCCTTGCAACCAGCGGTGACCTTGTGTGCCATTAAAGGCCGTACGCCCGTGCAGAAGACGGTAATTATCCATCATCAAAAGCGTGCCTTCACGAAATGGGAAAGTGATCTGAAATTCTTCATCATTGGAAAGTTCATATAAACGTCGACGTGCGGCATAAAACATATCCAAGGTCTCTTTATCCATTGCCGGAACATAATCGAGCTTGGAACTTAGGCGGATACGATAGACTATACCGCGATGATCGCGCTCTACCATTGGCCCCCAATTTTCAAGAATGGCAGAGGGACCTTGATATCGAAAGCGGATGTTGATTGCTTCTAGCAGCTTGGCTTGCTCAGGAGACTCTTCTGCCAATCGTTCGGTAATCGCAATCCCGTCGACTAGCGTTGATAATCCGCCCGAAACTTCATTTTTAAGGCAGTGAAGAAATTGAATGCCGGGTATAGGTTGCCGGTATGGATTATCTGTGTGAGAGGGTAAGGCGAGGTCTGTATAGGCGGTATCTGTGGCATTGGCTTTCTTTTCAACATTAAAAAGAAGCCCCCAATTTGTATCGCGGACATAGCCAAAACGCCCAGCTAATGTAAGCAAGCTATCTCGGGTTGTTGGCGTATCTTGCATGATGCAAAAGCCGTAACGTAGAAATCCTTCAAGCATAATTTTGAGCTTTGCCGGATCGTCAAGCTCACCCCAGCTAGCCTCGGGACGTGTGTTTAAAGCGGTTGTCCAAGCTTGCGGAATAGGAGGCGCTTCGGGGTCAACTAGCCAGCCAAGTTCACGTTCTATGGCTATTAAGCTAAGCTTAGATTGATAGCCATCACTGAAAGAAACTTCTAAATTGTCATTATCTGCAGCTAGCTTTACGTCTTTAATTGTCAGATCCATCGGGATTTCCGCAGGTTCGTATTTTCGCTGATTATTGATTGGATCTAGATCAGCATCGCTATTTAAGCGTTCGCGAATCCACAAAGGATGCAGAGATATGGAGTTGTTACCTCCATCTGATAACATGATGCCGCCAGTTTTAGTATTAAGCCTGACACGACCTTGGTTTGCAGTCATCATGACCTCCTGCGATGCAAACGTAATGCTTAATTCATGGCACAGATTACGTGCTCTGCAAGTCAGAAAGACATTATAAGCGCAAATTAAATTAGCAATAATTCCTTAAAAGTTAACCTTACAATTCAGATTTTGAAATCTTTAAGATGTTTGAAATTAAAGGTAAATCCGGTTCCCGGACGGTCAGGAATTTCAATTAACCCATCTTTTATAACCATCTCTTCGTTAAAGAGGGAAGAGAACCACGGCATATGTTCAACACTCATACAATTGGGTGAGGACCCAGCAATGCACAAGCTTTGCTCGGTAAATATATGCGTCGAGATTGACATATTATGAGCATCAGCCAAAGCAGCCACACGGCGCATTTCGGTTAAACCGCCTATACGCTGCAAATCTGGCATGAGGATATCGCAAGCTTTTTTATCAATCATAGCCTGTATGCCAAAGCGGGTATATTCCGTCTCGCCAGAGGCGATAGGGGTATCAAGCGCGGCCGTGACCTTTGCGTGACCGTCCAGATCATAAGCTGGCACAGGTTCTTCAATCCAAACCAGATTAAAGGCTTCTAATTCGCGGCCAAGACGGATGGCTGTTTTAACTGTTAGGCCTTGGTTGATATCCACCATTAAATCGATATCCGGGCCGACGACATCGCGAACGGCTTGGACGCGGGTTACATCTAGGGAAATATCTCCAGTTCCAAGACGTATTTTCATGGCCGTAAATCCGGCATCCAAAAAGGTTTGAGCCTCGCTTTGCAAAGAATCGATTGATTGGGAAAGCCATAAGCCTCCACTGGCATAAGTCGGAACTCGGTCGCGGCACGCCCCAAATAAATGATGGAGCGGTTTGTTAGCTGCCTTACCAATCAAATCCCAACAGGCCGTATCAAGGGTTGAAAGCGCCGATATCGTCAAGCCTTTATGCCCCGAGGGATTAATTTCTTTCCAGATATCATCCCAGATGCCAGAAACATAATGCGGGTCACGACCAAGGAGGAGATGGTCAAAACCGCGAACCATCTCATCAAAAGCTTTGAGGCGAACGGCGTTGAGTGTAAAGAGATAGGCTTCTCCCACAAGACCTTCATCTGTTTCTAGGCTTAAGAGGCAACATCCTACGGAACGCATGTCATGAACCGCCGTTTTGATGGGCGTTACAAAGGGTAAATTAACGAGCTGCGTTTCAACCTTACTTATCTTCATATGACTAGCTTAAGCGTTTTGTTAGGATAAGCCTACAATATATCTTACATTCAAAAAACTTTATGATCATAATAATTGATAGGTTTGGACAGGATATCATTATAGCAAACTATAGAGATAGAGAAATTTAAATGGCGATATTGCTCAATAATGATGGCAGGCGTCATCCGGACTGGAAACGGGCCTTGCGTGTCCATTTGCCAGAGCGTGAAGTTATAGAATATCCTATTATTCCAGATGTTAAGGCTATTGACTATGCCATTGTGTGGAACCATCCAAAAGGCGATCTGCGACGCTACCCCAATTTGAAAGCCGTGCTTTCCACGGGGTCAGGGACTGAACATTTTGATAGGGATGCTAATTTACCGAATGTTCCCATTGTTCGGCTTATTGATATGGCTATGGCAGATGATATGGCGCTTTATACGCTTTATTGGATTTTACATTTTCAGCGTCAATTTGAAACTTATCGACAACAACAATCTTTGCAAAAATGGAAACGTCACCCTTCACCCATTACGTCGGATTATAATATATGCCTTCTAGGACTCGGCGCAATTGGAGCGATTATCGCGCAGAAAATAGCGAATAATGGGTTCAAGATCAGCGGTTGGTCTCGCAGCCAAAAAAACCTTAATGGCGTTACCTGTCTTTCAGGTGAAGAGGCCTTATCCGAAGCTTTGGGCATGGCTGATATAGTCGTGAACTGCTTGCCTATAAATACATCGACCACACGGTTTTTGGATTATGTAAAGCTTTCACAGATGAAAGCAGGAGCTGCGATAATCAATATTAGCCGTGGTCAAATTATCGAGGATGATGCTTTACTTAGCTTCTTAGATAGCGGCCATATTAGTGCTGCGGCCCTAGATGTTTTTGATCAAGAACCTCTACCTCCAGGCTCTCCATTTTGGTCGCATCCTAAGGTGCATGTGACCCCGCATATGTCAGGGGCGACAAATCCTGACACGGCGGCTAAAATTATATCGCAATCCATTTTAACATTGGAGCGGGGTGAGACGCCCAATTATCTTTATCAAAAACAATTATCTAAGAGGTAGAATAAGAGGCAAATATGACGAAATTAACACTCGAACAAGAACAGGAACAGGTCCGCATTGACTTGGCCGCTATGTTCCGCCTGACAGCTCATTTCGGCTGGGATGACACTGTTTGGAATCATATTACAGCCCGTGTACCCGGCAGCGAGCATCACTTTTATATGCACCGTTTCGGCCTGCATTATAGCGAAGTCAGCGCGTCAAATCTGATTAAAGTTGATGAAGAGGGTAAGGTTATTGAGGGGCCGAGTGATGTCAATACCGCAGGCTTTATCATTCATAGCGCCGTCCATTTAAATCATGCCGAGAGTAAATTTGTGTTCCACGCACACCCGCCGACAGCTATTGCTGCGACGGCCTTTAAAGAAATTCCTTTCTTAGTGCAGGATAGTTCCATGCTCTACGGTAAAGTTGGTTACCATGATTGGGAAGGCTTATCCGTTGATCCGGATGAGCGCCACCGCATTGCCGAGCGCCTTGAGGGCAATAGCTGCCTTGTTATGCGCAATCATGGATTTTTGACTGTGGGGAAAACAGCGGGCGAATGTTTCATGAATATGTACTATTTAATCCGTATGTGCGAAGTCGCGATACAGGTTTCAGCCAGTAATCTTGAGCTTGTTAACAAACCTCATGAGATGTGGGCCTTGGCCTCAAAACAATATGAAGCCTTCCCGCCGGGCGTCTATGAATGGCCGGCTTTAAAACGTGTCGCTGACCGTATAGACCCCTCATATAAACATTAGGTATTATCATGGCCGAACTGCATATTGATCCATTTGATGTTCCCTCAGGGCCAAGCGCCTATGCGTCCGTCGAAATTGACTTGAATGATTTTGTCGATCTAGACCGTTTCCCCATTCATGACCTGGGACACCCCAAACGGGAAGAACTTGTAACCGAAGCCCGCAAAGGGTTAGAGGCTTTCGGATGTGCTCATATTCCCAATTTTCTGACAGATGAAGCTATTCAAACTATGCGGGAAGAAGCCACAAGGTTATTGGCCAAAGCTCTACCCGCAGATGCCAAGATAAATCCTTACTTAACCGCCGATGATGAAAGCCTGCCAAAAGACCATCCCAAACGCACTTTCTCTCGCCGTACTAGTTCATTTATTAATTCCGATGAATTAGAACCTAGTTCGTTGCTACGAAAAATTTATGATAGTGATGTGGTTGTTCATTTCATAAGTGATTGCCTTAATGTGGCTCCGATTTATCGCTGGGCAGACCCTTTGGGGCGTAATCCTTATAGCGTTATGCATGATGGTGATTATTTTCCGTGGCATTTTGATGGCAATGATTTCACTGTCAGTCTTTTAGTTCAGGAAAGTGAAAAGGGTGGTGATTTTGAATATTGCCCGAACATCCGAACGGCTCAAGCCGAGAGTTTTGACGACGTCAAAGCCGCGCTCAAAGGCGATCGCAGCAAAGTCAAAGTATTAAAACTTCGAGAAGGTGATCTGCAAATATTTAGAGGACGATATTCGCTCCACCGCGTAACTCCGACTGAAGGGCCAACGCCGCGTATTATCGCTCTACCGACATATGTGACAAACCCCTATTTGGTAAATCGTCCTCATCACGCCAAAGCCTTTTACGGACGTGCTATGCCAATTCACGCCGAGCGTGAACTCTCGCGCCAAGATGGTCTTACGGATTAGGATTGAATATGAAAACCGGTTTTATCGGATTAGGGAATATGGGCCGGGGGATGGCTACAAATATTTTATCCTATGCAAAAGCTAAAAACTATCAACTTACGGTCTTTGACATTAGCGGCGATGCGATGATGCCCTTAGTTGATGATGGAGCCATTGCGGCGACGTCTATTGCAGATATAGCGCAGCGCTCCGATGTTGTGTTCACATCATTACCTAGCTCAAAACAGGTTAATGCCATAGCTTTGGGATCGGATGGTCTTTTAGAGAATTTACCTCAAAACGCCACTTGGTTTGAGACCAGCACTAGTGATGTTGGTGAATGGAAAAAGGTAAAAGACGCCGCTCCCAGCCATCTTTCTTTAATTGATGCTCCGGTGACGGGGGGGACAGAAGGGGCCGCTGGGGGAACCCTCACTATGTTGCTTGGCTTAGATACCCCGCTGTCTGACGCGCATAGATGTCTGCTGGACAGCTTTACGAAAAAGGCGGTTGTTATGGGGCCGTCAGGGGCGGGGTATATCGGTAAATTATGTCAACTCCATTTAAACTACCTTGTGGCGCAAGGGATTGGTGAGGCGCTTATGTTGGGCGCGAAAGGAAATCTAGATTTAACGACTTTACATGATGTGCTTAGCCATAGCTGCGCGCAAAGTTATGTTGTCGATCGTTACATTCCCAAAGTTTTAGATGGTTCTTATGATGATTCATTTGCTTTAGGTCTTGCTAAAAAAGATATGCACTTGATCGGTCAATTAGGCGATCATCTTGATGTCGATATGCCGTTAGGTGATCTCGTTCTTAAAAGTTATGAGCAGGCTCTTGAGCTTTACGGATTTAACGCCCCGCATTTAAGTATTGTCAAATTAATTGAAGATAAGGCCGAACAAAAATTGCGGCCTTAGGCGCTTATAGGCCTAATGAAGAAGTTTTTTATCATAAGGATAAAGCGTCAGATTTTCGAACCCTGTATCCGTAATTAAGACTTGGTTTTCTATTTTTACACCATCTCGACCGCCAACTTTTCCGGCATAACACTCAACACTAAAAACCATTCCCGGCTGAAGGTGATAATCAAAAGCTCCTTCAATATAATCTTCGGGATAATATATGCTTGGAAATTCATCGCACATTCCGGTACCGTGCATTTTCACGCAATAGCGCTGCGCTTTATACGCTTTGGGCAATTGATGCCCTTTAAAACTCAGATCACGAAACGAGGTACCTGGTACCATCATCTCCATATTCTGGGTCACATGATCATAGGCGAGGGTGTAAATGTCTTTTTGCTCTTGAGTGGCTATATCTCCAACAAGCCATGTGCGGGACATATCGCAACAATATCCATAAAGCCCGATCATATCGGTATCAAAGGCGAAAAGGTCTCCTTCTTTAAGTCGTCTGGGCCCGGCTTCTTGCATCCAAGGGTTTGTACGCGGCCCTGAGGCTACAAGGCGCGTTTCAATCCATTCACCACCGCGTGAAATATTGCCGGCATGTAAAACAGACCATAGTTCAACTTCCGCCATTCCCGGAGCCATGGCATCTTCCATTTCGGCCACCGCTAACTCACAAGCAGTTACGGCGCAGCGCATGGCTGTAATTTCTTCTGTTCCCTTAATCAGACGGGCATGTTCCATAACCCCCTGACCAGGCAGTACTGTAACTTGATGGCTTTGTAAGGCGTTTGAAGTTGCAACATCCATATTATCAATGGCAATGCGGCCATCACATCCATGGGCACGCATGATGTCTATAATCTCGCTTACAAATTTCTGTGCTTGTTCATTTTCTTGATCGCCATATGAGAAATAGAGCGCGCCAGCGCCCGTGCGTAATTCATCTATATTACCTATGTGCTCCGTTAAATGTTCGCACCTTATGAAATCCCATAAAACGCTATAGCCATCAGCAGAGATAAAGGCCGCTCTTGATATGTTACGGGCTGTCCAGACCTGCATGTTTTGCGTTCCTAATGCGTAGCGAATATTAATAGGGTCGAATAAGAGAATACCGCCCAACTGTCTTGCTTGTAATTGATCCGTGACGCGTTTGCGGCAATATGTATACATGGCGGGTAAATCAGGAAGCGATAAGCCCTTGGCTGTCAGTTCAGAAATAACACGATCGGTTGGCCCGATAAGCGGACTATCATGTGTCACGGCTTTATTTCCGATCTTACGGCTGGGCTGTTGGGGGTGTTGAGCCATTATCTCTCCTATAATATAAAATAGCAGAAGAATTGTATGTGTCATCCGAGAAGGCATAATGATGGGTATAATTTTAAATTATACCGATTATG
>CAZNWH010000004.1:0-7850 GCA_964576765.1 uncultured Hellea sp. | reverse complement strand
ACCGATTATGTCATTGTCTCTTTATCCATTCTTTATCGTTTTGTGGTCAAATCAATTTACTTAAATTAGCTAGCGAGAATAGACCATAACAGACGCTCAAACACATTTCCTCGAGGCCAGCACTACATTTACGAACTGGTGCAAGACAGCGCTTAAATATTGGGACAAAAATGGCTGTGATCCACGCGGCGGGGCCTATGAACACTTATTTATGGACGGAACACCGGACGTCGATCATTTGCGACGTGTTCGCGTTCAGGCCCGCTATGTTTATGTTTATGCCCATGCCGCGCATTTGGGCTGGTATGATGAGGCAAGACGCCCTTGCGATCATGTCTGGGAGTTTTTGACGGGCCCCGGCTTTGCGGGTGGTGATTTTGTTAATGGATCAGGACCAAGAGGGTGCGCACATTTGGTGACGGGTACCGGTGAAATGCATGACGATATGCGCGATACCTATGCCCAAGCCTTTATTTTATTATCGGGCGGATGGCGCTACAAAGCCTTTAACGATCACGCGGCTCTAAAAACGGCTGAAGATACCCTTGGGTTTTTAAACACGCATTTAAAGGCGAATAATGGCGGGTGGTACGAGGCTCTGCCTTTGCCGGAATCGTCTCAGCGGCGTCAAAACCCGCATATGCATTTGTTTGAAAGCTTTCTCGCTCTTTATGAAATTACGAAGGATAAGACATATCTAAAACTGGCCGATGATATGTTTGAGCTATTTGAGAAACATTTCTTTGATACCAAGCGCCAAGCGCTATTGGAATTCTTTAATCCGGATTGGAGCCCTGAAAATGGCGATGGCGGTCCAACCGAGCCCGGGCATATGATGGAATGGTGTTGGCTTTTGCGGGTTTATGAGCGGCTCTCTGGGCGCAATATGAATGAATACGCTAATGACCTTTATGAAGGAGGGATCAAATATGGGCTTAATCCTCAATTGGGTCTTTTATGTGATGCCGTAAAGCTTGACGGTTCTCCGTCAAAACCGACTTTGCGAAGTTGGCCACAAACCGAACTGATCAAAGCTTCAGTAGCCCAAGCCGCGGCAGGTCAAACGCAGTATTTTGAAGAGGCTTCAAAGGCTATTAAGGCTTTGATGAAATATTATTTGGATGTTCCTGTCAAAGGAGGTTGGGCTGATCAGCTAAACCCTGAGGGTGATATTATTTCAAAAGTCATGCCGACCAGTACCTTTTATCATTTATTCTGCGCCGCCGCCGAAGCTGATAAATTAGCTCAGTCCTTAAGGTCAGCTTAGACCCAATAATCACCAAGGCGCTGAATAACCCAGAACATGGCAGTGCTGGCAAGTCCGTAAGTTAAGAATGTTTCGGTTTTTCTCAGTATCTTATGACTTGTTTGGGCGACGAGTGTTAGGATGACGAGTGCGATAAAAATGACCGCAAATTGGCCAAGTTCAACACCGATGTTAAAGAGTAATAAAGCTAGTAGTTCTGTACCCTTGGGTAATCCAATTTCGGAGAGGGCGCTTGCAAAGCCGCAGCCATGGATAAGGCCAATA
Source organism: uncultured Hellea sp. (assembly GCA_964576765.1). GTDB lineage: Bacteria > Pseudomonadota > Alphaproteobacteria > Caulobacterales > Maricaulaceae > Hellea. Next base: position 6,319 of record CAZNWH010000004.1, on the reverse strand, counting down.
AAAAAACTGATTAGGTAAGGCCGCTGTGTTGCGAGGGTTTTATGGCCTTGTTGTTTTCGCATGATTTCAACACCGAGCAAAACAATGCTGGCGGCAATAAGGATTTCCACCGGACGAGTTGGAAGGCTCAAAAGTCCAAACGCAGCTAGGGCCAAAGTGATTGAATGGGCAAGGGTAAAGGCAGTGGCAACGCCTAATATTTGTCGCCGGCTCACCAGTAAGGTAAGACCTATGACAAAGAGAAGATGATCCCAGCCTAGCAAGATATGCTCGACTCCAATCCGTAAATACTGTCCCGCGGGGCTCTCGGCTTTACCGCCTAAACTAAATACTGGTGAGCTGGGCTTAATCAGGGCCGAGCGGCTTTCGCCGGACAGATAGGTGATTTGCGCAAAGACATCTGTCAGAGTCCTCTCCAGTCCAGGCAGGGAGATTTCACCTTCGGTCAATGTACAAAAAACGTCTCGGCTATCAATTACGGTACCCGCTTGACGCGATAATGTGTTATGACTAACCGTGCATTCATCAGGAAAAGTCGGTTTTATTTTCAGTCGTTTACCGTCTAAAACGGGCTGTTTCCACAAGACGGTAAATTCTGCAGGCGCGGTCTCTGTAATGCTAAGAAAGGCCGGTCGAACTTCATGGGCTTGTGCTGAAAAAGCAAAAAAATAAAAGAAAAAAAGTGAAAGAAAATACCTCACTTTTGGGGTTCTTCTATAACGACTTTATATTTTTTGATGAGGTCTTTAAGGCGCTTAGTATTTGTCTCTCTTTGGATTTCATCTTGCCAGGCGCTTATAACTTGTGGCCGAATATCGGCGAGTTCAGGTGTTATTTTCGCTCTGGTCTCATCTATGCGAACGAGATGCCTGCCAAAGGCAGAATCGATAGGCCCCTGCCAGCCCGATATTTTGGCGTTGAAGACACCGGCTGCAAAATCGGCACCAAAGAGGCGTTTAATATCAATTGTAGAAAGCGCTTTGAATTCACGTTTAAGCATGAAAGGATCGCCCAGCGATTTCCATTCAGCGTCATCGACAATATTCATGACTTTATCGACATTGACCTCTAAATTTTTACCGTGTTTTTCAGGACTAAAATATATGTGAGAAAAACTTCGTGTTTCGGGTCTAACAAATTTGTTGATATTGTCCTTAAACCAAGTGTCGAGAGTCGTGTCATCCGGCTTTTGTGGAGCGTCGACATCTTCGATCATAAAGCGCATTTTTTGGGCGAGACGGCGGCGAATAATTGTATCGTCACTGCCCAATCCTATACGCGAAGCTTCACGCATTAAGGCTTGTTCTTCGACATAGGCAAAAATCAAGGCTTGCAGATCTTCATCGGTGGGTTGACGCCGGTTTTCACCTGCAAAGATAGTGGCTTGTCGCTCCATTTCATCGGGGCTAACGGTAATCGTATACTCTGCCTTGGACACATGACTTTGCCAAAGTGAATGACCTATAAAAAGCAAGCTGCCCAAAATTATAAAATGAACGAGAGGTTCGCGAAACAATTTAAACATTTATGATTCGTTTTAAGGTTTAAGGGTTATACCAAATGGGCGATGTGTAGGCCCGTTCTTGAAGCGTTGGCGGAAGATCTGGGTGTCGCTCCACACCAGCTTTCAGAGCGTCCCATGTGCTCCAGCGGCAGGTAGGGTTTTCTAAAACTCTTACATAATAGCTGGCAGCCATTTTTGGATCAAAATCAGGATCTTGCCAAAGCGTTTTAAGTTCCGGGGCGCCTTTATTCGTCGATATAGAACAATCATCCAAGTTTACGCTCGCGCCATTATCAGGACAACGGTGTGTGTTGGGATCAACGGTTCCGCCATCCGAGCAAGCAATATCATAGAGCTTTTCTTGAGCCGAGTTTCCGTCATGCCAAACTTTGACCATTTGCAGCCGCTGTAAGGGCGCATTACGTGTATCGCGCATCGCCCAAACGAGAAAGCGAGGCGCAGTTTCTGAAGAGCTTAGATCACCGCCCATAGGAACACCGCCGGCATAGGCTTTAGCGATCATATCGGTATCATCCAAGAGAGCCGTTTCATAATCAAACCCGCCAAACATACGCACTTTCATACGTGGGCCGGATGTTGCGTAAGTTTCTTTGCGCTCCATGGCTTCATAAATCGCCTCGCGGGTATTTTCTCTGGCCCAGACTGCGGCAAGGCCTGAGGCGCTCCACCGGCTAAACCAGTTTTCGGCATTCACATCACGCTGAACACCTTCCCAACTTTTGGCCCCGCCGGGCGGGATAGAGCCGCGGCCTTCTGCTGTGCCATCCAAAATTCCGACTTTTGACCAATAGTCTTTTTCATCAAAGGCTCCGCCAGCCACATGGGTATCCGATGCGCCGATAAGGCCAAATTTATAAGGATTTGTTCCTGTTTTTTTCTCTAATCCAAGACCATCGGCTAGTGCTTGACGAATATAGCTCCCTTTCATTTTTGATTTTACATCAGAGGCGAGTAAGAGTTCGTAGATTTCGAAATTGGCCCATTCATCATTCGGAGAAAGGGCAGGGTGCGTTTCCGATGTCCCTTTAACTTGAGTCATTTCGACAATAGGTTCATTTTTAGCGCGCTGCGCCGTATAGGCCGTATCAATATCCTCGCCATAATATTTTTTCATGGCAAACATCTCGCCGTCAGACACATTGGAATTATGCGGGATAGCCATCACATCAATGCCACCTGAGCGCTGTCCATCCATCCATGTCCAAAGGTCTTCGGGGTTTATGGAGTCCAGAGTTGAGAAAAGCCGTTTAGGAGCTTTATCCTTGAAGATGACATTGCGGTGTAAATTCCCGCCAATAAAACTACTGTCTTCGCGGCCTTGAGTAGAGACAGCAGTATATTCATAAGCGGCAAATGTTGTGAGTTTCCCCGGAGCATAATGTTTATCGGCTGTCGCAATCGTATTTTGCCATGTCGAGTCAATGACCTCACGATCATAAGCCTCGGGAAAGGGCTCACCGCTTCTGACGGATCCGCCGATTTTATTGAAGGCTCCTGTGATTAATTCCGGATCAGTTCCGAACATATCTTTGGCCATATCGAGTTTAGATAGCGGGCTATCAGGATCATTCATCGCCGGGAGTATACCCATATAAGCACCATGATCTGTGGCTGCAACAAAGTCTAAAGGGTCTCCGCCAATGGTAATGTCGAAACCGGAGGGGTGCCTTACGCTCTCGCCTTTGGCAAAGCGGTAAACATCATCGGGCGTGCTACGCACGTTAAAGATATAAGCGTCAAAACTATTTTTGGTATGGATGTGAAGATCGCCGAAATAGACATTATTGGTCTCGGCGTAATCTTTTTGCCGGCTTGTGCTTTGACTCTTTGTGTCGGCAGCAGTTACAGCGTCTTGTGTTTTATCAGTAGTTTGATCCGTTTGCCCGCAAGCTGTTAATCCCAATGCTAGCAAGCCAGCGCTTAACAAATGTCGCATATATTCCCCTAATTTTTAAGGGATTATCGCTTAGCTCTTAACCAAAGTCAAAGTATCTTAACGGGGCGCGCGTTTTGCCAAAATACGCTGCAAAGTTCTGCGGTGCATATTGAGACGTCGAGCTGTCTCGGATACATTTTTTCCGCAAAGTTCGTAAACACGCTGTATATGTTCCCAGCGTACACGATCCGCAGACATTGGGTTTTCAGGCGGCTCTGGCGCCTGTCCTTGCGCGGCAAGAAGAGCTTTACACACATCATCAGCATCAGCGGGTTTGGCAAGATAATCTACCGCGCCGCGTTTGACGGCCGAGACAGCCGTGGCTAAATTCCCATATCCTGTGAGCATTACCATTTTACACTCAGGACGGGTTTCATGAATTTTGTCAATGACGTCCAAGCCATTACCATCTTCCAAACGCATATCGAGGACGGCATAGGCCGGCGGATTGGCTTGTGCCACAGCTTTGGCTTCGGCAACAGTTTCGACGAGTTGGACGGAAAACCCGCGATGTTCAAGAGCGCGTCCCAGACGGTTTCGAAAGGGGCCATCATCATCAAGTATCATGAGGGTATTATCTTCGGGGATATTGTAGTCGGTCATAAGTCAATCCTCTACGCTGCTTACCATATAAGCGCAATGCAGTTTAGATGCTAGATAAATATCTCTGCATTTTTGCGAGACCAGACTATGCGAATTTGGGCCCCTCCAAGGTGGCTACGCCCAAAACTTACTTTCCCGCTTGTGCGTTCAATCAAGGTTGTTGCAATGAAAACACCTAATCCCAGACCTCCAGCGAGTTCATCAACTTGTTTGGGGCTTTGTCGTTTACTGACATAAGGTTGTCCAAGTCGGCCCTTAATAGTCGGGTCAAAGCCCTCGCCATCATCACCTATCGTCACCACTAATTTACCCGCCTGCCATATGCCATTAAGCTCAACGACGTCTTTGGCAAAGTCGACGGCGTTTTCGATGAAATTCTTAAGCCCATATAAGAGCTCTGCCTGACGACGGATCATAGGCGCACCTTCAGTGTCTATAATTTTGATAGAAATGTCTTTACCAAAGGTAATATAAGGTTCGGCCGCTTCTTCGAGCAAGTCTTCCAATGACAAGCTATCATGGATTTCATCACCTTCATCACCCCGAAGAGACAGTTGTTCTAAGATATCACGGCACCGTTGCGCTTGAGAGAGCATCAATGCCGCATCTTCTCCAAGCGGAGTATTCGGATCAAGTTCACGTGTCATTTCTTTGGCTGTGACCTGAATGGTGGCTAGGGGCGTCCCCAGTTCATGAGCTGCCGCGGCTGCCATCCCGCCGAGAGCCGAAAGCTTTTGTTCGTGAGCTAATACGGCCTCTGTCGCTGCTAGGGCATCTGACATGCGGCGCGACTCGCGCGTTACCCGCCACGCATAAAGTGAGGTAAAGGCACTGCCGACCATGATGGCCATCCAAACGCCTACTCGAAAAACAAAGGGCAGATTAAAACTTCCAACGGGCTCCCATGGTAAAGGTTGATATTTAAATAAAAGAGCAAAGGATAAACCTGTGGCCAGAAATCCCAATGTGAATAATACACGCTTATTGAGCGTTGTTGCACTGGTCACAACGGGAGCTAAAAAAAGCACTGCAAAAGGATTACTCATCCCGCCTGTCAGCCACAACAAGGCGGTAAGTTGGAATAGATCATAGGCTAATTGCAGGCCCGCTTCACGATCTCCGACACGGCGGTCAAGCTCAAAAGTAGCCGTCACGAGGATGTTGACGATAACGCTTAAGATTATAATCGCGACGCAGGGAAGAAGAGGATATTCAAACCCCAAAACTTGCGAGACAATTAATAAGGCTAGGCATTGTCCGCCAATCGCGGCCCAGCGTAGCAAGACCAAGGTATTCCGCCTTAATTGTCCTGACGTATTAGCGCGGCGTCTTAGAGGCGGCGGCGGGGGCGTAGCCTGGAGAGGTGCGTCAGTTGGCGGCTTGACGAAAATGGTCTTGCTGTTCATGTCCATCTTTCAAATTGGCCTGACATAATCAGCCTTATATAGACGAGATGCATCAGATGAAAGACATCATAAAATTTGGTTTGCTCACAGTTCTAGCCAGCGGTTTTGCTCTCACATTAGGGGCTTGCAAAGGCCCTACAGCTAATGTCGGCAAAACTGTCGTCTCCGGAGAGGCCGATATTGGCGGCGCCTTTATCATGACGAACCATGAGGGTCGGGAGGTGACGCAAGAGGATTTTCTTGGAAAGCCGCAGCTCATTTATTTCGGGTTTTCCTTTTGCCCAGATATTTGCCCGACGGCCTTGCAAAAAATGGGAGTGGTTCAGACCCAAGTCGATAAAGGGTCTGATAAACTCAATTATGTATTTATGAGTGTAGATCCCGAGCGCGATACGCCGGAAAGCTTGAAATTATATGTGACAGCCAATGGATTTCCAAATGGGCTTGTCGGTTTGACAGGTACGGCGGCGCAAGTCGAAACCGCGAAAGCGGCCTTTAAAGTCTATGCGCAAAAAGTCCCAACACCCGACAGCGCCGCAGATTACACCGTCGATCATTCTGATATTATCTACTTCATGGATAAAAACGGCAAATTTCTAGAAATTTTTACGGGCCGCGCTTCTGTCCCCGACATTGCAGGGCGGGTGAAATACCACCTCAAAACCGGAAAGTAATTCTATAACGTTCGCCGCTTAGCGGCGCTTTTCTGAGGTGTATTTTGCGGAAGATTTAAATTTGAAAATGAACCTTATTCGTTCATTTAAAATTTATTGCGGAACGCAAAATACACGGATGCATGCGCCAACCCCGCATTTAAAAATGGGGCCAGAAAAATATGCCCGCCGGGCA
>CAZNWH010000003.1:37175-55065 GCA_964576765.1 uncultured Hellea sp. | reverse complement strand
TGCATAATGGGTGTTTTGGAGGAATTATGACTGATCGTAAAACTCCATTAACGGCTAATATTCCTTTTAATTAAAGAAATTTACCTATACTTGATCATGTATCACAATTTACAACTGAACAAGTAGCTAGCATTAATGCTGGTATTGCCCAGATACCTGCTTATACTTGGCGCCATAACGGAGATACGTGAACCTTACAGTTAATTCCTCGCAATGTTCATTAAGGAATAGGTCCACATTTTGGAGATAGATCTTTAAGGGATGGGAGGTAATTTGTCCGTAGTTGATAAGTTGCAATCATTAGTATTGTATTCTGATGTAGGCAATATTGCTTCTCAAACGCAATTCGAAAAATTTGAGGCAGAATACAGTATAAAACTACCATTGAGTTTCAAATTGTTTCAAGAAAAATTCAACGGGGTAATTTTAAAAGATGCTTATTTTAAGATAAAGTCACCACATACAAACCGTCTAGATGAGTTTAGTATTAGTTTTCTTAAATTTGAGGACCGCCCCCATGGGATAGAACAAACAAATAGAAGAATGGATCCTGCATATATGACAGAGGGGATTATTATTTTTGGTAGAACGGGAAGTGATTTTCTATGTTTTGATTATAGCTGTAATACACTTAAGGAACATATGTATCCTAAGATATCCGTGATGTTTTATGATCATTGGACAGATGACAAATCTACAATTGTAAGTGTCGCGGATTCTTTTGATGATTTTGTAAACAAAATATATGAATATGTTGATCCTGAGGAGCAGGCATATAGAGATAAGAATAAGATTTTTTAAGTTATATTTTGCGGAACCCAAGAGCTAAAAACTCTAACAAAACCATTAAAATAAACATTGAGCCAATAGGCGGAATTCCGCGTCACTCGCTACTATTTAGTCAAGCCGCCCAAAGTCCGCTAACCCCCAAAGAAGCACTATAAAGGTGGTTGAGTTTACGCCCGCTTGGAAGCTCGACCTCATTGGATATTAGTCCCCTCGCCTCCATATCCAGTCATTAATCGGCGGAAATCAATTCCGCGTATTACTGAATATATTTTGTGGATATTCCGTCTATTAGCAACGCGTTGAATAAACTAAAGAGAGAATTACTTGATAAAACGAAGTATATTTTCCGCTAGTTAAAGACTTCTGACAGTGACAGTTCGTGACTCTAATATATAGCGGTGACATCAAACCCATAAAGCCAATCCATGCGCCTATGGACAACATTAGGCATAAACCGTCCCGCCACCCACATAGGCCCGTAAGTTTTAAGTTGACCCAATTGTGTTGATTGGTGAAAAGTTCCCATATTTTTCCGCGAGGCCATTTGAGCCTGACTTGTTCTCTCATAACGAAATTTTTGATAGTCTTTCAGAGCTGCAGGTGCAGTTATATCAGAGCGGGATAATTCTTGCGCTAACACCCAACCGTCTTCAACAGCCATTGCAGCGCCTTGCGCTATAAAAGGCAGCATAGGATGGGCCGCATCGCCCAATAAGGCCACACGGCCTTCAGTCCAATTCGGTAATGGCAAACGATCAAATAGAGCCCAGCGGAAAAGCGCTTCGGGCTTAACTGCTTTAATCAACGAGGTAATCGTTGGATGCCACCCCTGAAAGTCTTTCAGCGCTTCTTCGCGACGTCCCAGCTCTGCCCATCCTTCTTTTTGCCAGTCTTCTCGTTCTACAACGCCCACAAAATTGGCGAGTTTCCCATTACGTAGAAGATAGGTCACAGCATGTCGCCCTACCCCCATCCAAGCAGAAGCTGTGGGGTTAGGAACATTAGTCCCAAGATTTTCGATGGGAACGACAGCTCGCCAAGCGACATTACCGGTAAATATCGGTTTTTCAGGACCTAGCATTTGTTCTCTAATACTAGAGTTGATCCCATCAGCCCCTATCAAAACATCGGCTGGAATTTGACGGCCATCTGCTAAGAATAATGTAACATCATCCTGACTTTGTGTATATCCCGTAGCCTTAGCCCCAAAAACAATACCATCAGGCCTATGGGCTTTTAAAGCGTTGTGCAAAACATCAATGTAATCAGAGCGGTGAATATGAAGATAAGGTGCTTTCCATCTCTCCACAGCATGTTCAGCCAAAGGAATTGTAAATATGTGACGTCCTGATTTGCCCATCCGAGCTTCTATAGATTGAGGGTGAAAGGCCTTTCTGGTTATGGCATGACTAAGACCAAGCGCTTCAAAGACTTTCATCGCGTTAGGGGGAATTTGAATACCTGCTCCAATATCATCAAACGCAGATGCCTGTTCGAAAACAGTTACATCATGTCCGTGATACAAGCAGCAAAGCGCGGTAGTTAAGCCGCCTATTCCGGCGCCAATAATCATAATATTCATACAAACTTATCCATTACCTGCACCTATCAAGAATATAACGGAATAGGCAAAGAGAATTAATGCAGGAATGATTTTCTTGATTGACAAAGTTTCGCGTTATTGTATTAGCATGTTAACACAGCATCCTATTAAACATATGCCTAACCAAATTGATACACGCAAAAATCTGGCCCTTGCCTTATCCTCTGTAGAAAGCACTGAGGAAATGGAGAGGTTTTTGATTGATCTTTGCACCCCGGCAGAGTTTAGAGCCATGGCAGAACGATGGCATGTAGCGCAGCTTTTGGACAAAGGCGGTCAAAGCTATCGTGATATAAATGCAGAAACAGGGGTGAGCACAACAACAATAGCTCGTGTCGCCCGGTTTTTAAAAGATGAGCCGCACCAAGGCTACCGCGCCGTATTAGATCGGCAAAAAGGACACTAATCCATGACCGAACGCCTAAGAATTGCTCTTCAAAAGAAGGGTCGGCTTGCTGATGACAGTTTTGCATTGCTTAAGAAGTGCGGACTACGCTTTGCTATACGCGGCGGGGGACTTCTCGCCCGTGTCAAAAATATGCCTATTGATCTCCTACTTGTCAGAGATGATGACATCCCTTCTTTCGTAGCTAATGATGCCGCTGATATTGGGATTGTTGGAGAAAATGTGCTCGTCGAAGAGCAATTAAGCGCCAAAGACAAGCTTGACGCCGAAATATCAATGCGCCTTGGGTTTTCTCGCTGTAAATTATGCCTTGCTGCCTCGAATAAAAGTGGGATTACCAAAGGGGCTGACCTGAATGGTACGCGTATAGCCACAACCTATCCCGGTGTACTTGGCCAATATTTAAAGTCACAAAACATAGATGCAAAATCTGTTGAAATGAAGGGCGCTGTAGAGCTGGCCCCTTCTATTGGTATCGCGGAAAGTATTTGCGATCTTGTGTCATCAGGCGCAACATTGGAGGCTAACGGCCTTGTTGCCTTTGAGACCATTCTTAAAAGCGAGGCCGTTTTAATCCAATCCGGCAGACCCCTTTCCGATCAGAAACAAGCCTTATTAAGCAGATTGATGAGCCGTATCGATGGCGTTATAAAATCATCTGAAACAAAATATATTATGCTCAACGCTCCAAAAAATAAGGTTGAAGCTATTACAGAATTATTGCCAGGTTCAGATGCCCCAACGATCATTCCGCTTGCAGGCAGTGACGAGCTTGTCGCGCTTCAAGCCGTCTGTACCGAGAATATATTTTGGGAAACATTGGAGGATTTAAAGGATTTAGGTGCGCGGGCTATTCTAGTTCTGCCTATTGAAAAAATGATGTCATGAAACAGTTTAAGTGGACAGATTTAACAGAGTCGGAAAAAAAGGACTCTCTGACACGTCCAGAAGGTCTGTCCGATCCAGCTGTCTACAAGACGGTAATGAACATCATGTCAAAAGTTAAGTCAGGCGGGGACAAGGCCGTATCAGACTTTACTGCTAAATTTGATGGTATATCATCGGCTAATTTGCGTGTACCGCCTGAATATCTCAAACAAGCTTGGCTCAGCCTCCCTAAAGGTCAAAGAAATGCGATAAACGTCGCCAAAAAGAATATTGAAAAATTCCATCAAGCTCAACGTCCGGTGGACATCGAAGTTGAAACAATTAAAGGCGTGATATGTCGCCGTGAGTCTCGTCCGATTGCCACGGCTGGCCTTTATGTTCCCGGTGGAACAGCCCCACTTGTCTCGACACTGCTCATGCTGGCTGTACCGGCCAAAGTTGCCGGTGTAAAAAGACGGGTTATTGTGACGCCACCGAGCAACGACGGTAAAATCAATCAGGCTATCTTGGCGGCAGCCTATCGCTGTAAAGTTACGGATGTTTTTGCCTGCGGTGGCGCGCAAGCCATAGCCGCCCTTACTTATGGAACTAAAACCATTCCAAAATGTGATAAAATATTCGGCCCCGGAAATGCTTATGTCGCGACGGCTAAATCTATTGCCGCGCAAGAACCCGGTGGTCCGGCGATTGATATGCCTGCAGGGCCAAGCGAAGCCATGGTCGTTGCTAATAGTGACGCTAATCCTGCTTTCGTAGCCTCAGACCTACTTAGTCAGGCTGAACACGATACGCTGGCACAAGTCATTTGTGTGTCAACATCTCAAAAAGTGGCGGACTCCATTAAAACACAAATAGATACTCAAATTGCAACGCTTCCCCGTAAAAATATAGCCGAGCAGGCTATGTCTAAATCGAGGATGATTATTGCAACAAACCGAACGGACATTGTCGACATCATAAACCGCTACGCACCGGAACATCTTATTTTACAGATTAAAAACCCGGAAAACCTCGTAGCCGCTATTCAAAATGCCGGATCTATTTTTCTTGGGCCATGGACACCGGAATCGGTTGGAGATTATGCCAGCGGTACAAATCACACCTTACCGACATATGGCGCGGCCCGCGCTTATTCCGGCGTTACTCTCGAAAGTTTTGTTAAATATATCAGCATTCAAAAACTCACGCGAAAGGGGTTAGAACGTCTGGGCCCAACCGTTGAAACATTAGCGCAAATGGAAGGGCTGGAAGCCCATAGACGCGCCGTATCTCTAAGGCTTGAAAGTGAAGTATCATGAGTGAATGGCCCAATATAATTGCTCGTAAATCAATCGTCGAATTTGCCGCCTATTCAGCGCGAGGCGGAGCGACTGGCGCTTTGCATCTTGACGCGAATGAAAGCCCCTACGCCCCCCCGCCTCTCAAAGGCGCAGAAGGCTATAACCGCTATCCGGAGCAGCAACCAACGGCCCTGCGTCAGCGCTTGGCCGATTTATATGGCACTACAACCGATTGCGTGATGGTCGGCCGCGGAGCCGATGAAGCTATTGAAGTTATACTGAGAACGTTCTGTGAAGCCGGACGGGATGAGATCATGATATGTTCGCCAACCTTCGGCTATTATAAAACGTGCGCGCAAATCCAAGGCGCAGACATTATCGACGTCCCACTCAATAAAGATTATCAGTGGGATAATAAGGCAATCATCAAAGCTGCAAAAAATGCAAAGGCGTTGAAAATCATTTTTCTCTGCACGCCCAATAATCCAACAGGAACAATCATCGAAGACGATTTAGTTGAAGCATTATGTAAGCAGTTTCCAAATACGTTAATCGCCATTGATGAAGCTTACGAGGAATTTTCATCTAAACCTTCATATGTGCCTAAAATCAAGGATTTCCATAACCTTGTGGTGATGCGCACTTTATCCAAAGCCTATGCTCTGGCAGGTGTACGCGGCGGTGTAGCTATAGCTGACCCCCGTGTTATTAATCTCATGCTTAAGGTGCTTCCCCCCTACCCAATTGCACGGCCTGTGGAAGACGCGATTATCAACGCACTTTCTCCTGCGGCTATGAGCATACATGCCGCGCGGCTGACGGAGTGGCTCTCGGAACGAGAGCGCATGTATGACGCTCTACAAAACTCTCCCTACATCAAAAATGTCTATCCCTCACAAGCTAACTTTCTATTGATTGATGTAAAAGACGATGAGGCTTTGATGCAGGAACTCTCTCGGCGGCAGGTCAAAATTCGGGATTACCGCAAGACGACCGGACACATGCGGATTTCAATTGGTTCGCCTGAAGAAAACACTATTGCCCTGCAAGCTTTCGGCGTTGGCGTGGAAGCAAAGAGCACTGACCGTATCGGAGAAACTCATAGAAAAACCAAAGAAACTGATATTTCAGTGCGCGTGAACTTAGATGATCCAAAGCGTGTTAAAATCGATACGGGCATTGGGTTTTATGATCATATGCTGGAAAGCCTTGCGAAACATAGCGGAATTGGTCTTGTGCTGACCTGTAAAGGCGATCTCGAGATTGATGCCCACCACACAGTAGAAGATTGCGCTCTTGCCCTCGGCACCGCTCTAAAGCAGGCTTTGGGCGACAAGGCCGGCATAGGACGGTTCGGCTTTGTCATGCCTATGGATGAAACACAGGCCCGCGTAGCCGTTGATTTATCCGGTCGCCCAGCCATGACTTTCAAGGGTAAGTTTCCGACAGATCACGTCGGTGAGTTTCCGGCCGAGATGTGTCCGCATGTCTTTGAAAGCCTCGCGCAAACTTTAGGGGCTGCTATCCAAATTGAAGTTGAAGGGGAAAATACCCATCACATGATTGAGGCGAGCTTCAAAGGCGTGGCCCGCGCTTTGCGCCCAGCCTTTGCACGGAGCGGCACCGACATCGCTTCAACTAAAGGCGTTATCTAAATGTCCCTTGTTATTGTTGATACGGGCGTGGCTAATCTGGCTTCAGTTCAATTCGCTTTTGAACGGCTTGGTGTCACGCCAGTCATCTCAGAGGATCCGCAGACCATTTTATCTGCAAATCGTGTGCTCATCCCGGGTGTTGGCGCAGCTCCCTTTGCGATGAAAAAAATAAATCAAAAAGGCCTAACATCTGTTTTGCAAACCCTATCACAACCCGTCATGGGAATATGCCTTGGGATGCAGTTGATTTTTGAAACCCTTGAGGAAGGTGGTGAAAATATCAGTGGCTTAGGGTTAGTCCCGGGAACGGTCAGCGCTTTGGATACAAAGGGCCATCCCTCTCCTCATATGGGCTGGAATACCCTTAGTCCGCTTAAGGACGATCCAATTCTTGTGGGTATAAACGATAATGATTATGCCTATTTTGTACACAGCTTTGCAGCAAGTATATCAGATATAACCCTGGCTTCTACTAATTACGGGGCTGACTTTTCAGCAATTGTGCGTCATAAAAATGTTTGGGGGTGTCAATTTCATCCAGAACGCAGTAGCCATGTCGGCGCTAAGATACTCGAAAATTTCTTGAAAGTTCCTGCATGATTTTTCCAGCTATTGATATCATGGATGGCGGCTGTGTCCGTCTTTATAAGGGCGACTTTAATCAGCGAACCGACTATGCAGCCTCGCCCATAGAAGTGGCTAAATCCTACGCTGCAGCAGGAGCTGAATGGATACACATTGTTGATCTTGACGGGGCGAAGCATGGGGATGCACAACAAGCGGAACTCATTATACAAATCGCTCAAAAAAGCGGCTTAAAAGTTCAGACTGGGGGCGGCCTGCGGGAACTTTCTCAAATTCAACATTTATTGCAAGGTGGGGTAGAGCGCGCTGTTGTTGGCTCTTTGGCAGTGACTAATCCACAAATGGTCAAATTTTGGATCAAAGAAGTTGGTCAGGAAAAAATATGTGTCGCCTTGGATGTTAATATTGGCGAAGACGGAGCTCCATACCCTGCTACACATGGTTGGAAAGAAGCTGGGGAAAGAACGCTTTGGGATGTTTTGGACGATTATATGGGAACAGGTCTAACTACAGTATTAGTCACTGACATTAGCAAAGATGGCGTTTTAGGCGGGGCAAATGTGAATCTTTATAAAAAGATATTGTCTAGTTATCCGACCTTAAATCTCATTACGTCTGGAGGAGTCGGTACGCTCACCCACGTTAAAGCCTTAAAAGCTTTAAATCCGTATGGTATCATTATTGGTAAGGCTCTGTATGAAAACAAGTTCTCCTTAGAAGATGCTATAACATGCTAGCTCGCCGTATCATACCCTGCCTTGATGTTCGTGATGGCCGCGTTGTCAAAGGAGTGCAGTTTCGAAACCACGAAGATGTGGGTGATATCATTGATCTCGCCTTGCGTTACCGAGATGAAGGCGCGGATGAGCTTGTCTTTTATGATATTACGGCTTCTGTTGATGATCGCACAGTCAGTCCTGATTGGGTCGGCGCTGTGTCGCGAGCTATAGATATTCCCTTTTGCGTCGCAGGCGGAATAAAAACTGTCAAGGCCGCCGGGGCCCGCTTAGCGGCTGGGGCTGATAAAATTAGCGTCAATTCCCCAGCCCTTGCTCGCCCCGATCTTATCAATGAACTTTCTGATGCTTATGGACGGCAATGTATTGTGGTCGGGATTGATACCTTTGAAGAGAACAGAACCTACCGCGTGAAATCGCATACGGGTGATCCTGATAAAACCCGCGAAACAGGCCGCAAAACAATTGAATGGGTCCAAGAGGCGACACAGCGCGGAGCGGGTGAAATAGTCTTGAACTGCATGAATCAAGATGGTGTTAGAAAAGGCTATGATATCAATCAATTATCAGAAGTTCGTAAAGTATGTTCAGTGCCTTTAATTGCCTCTGGAGGCGCGGGCGACACAAATCATTTCGAAGATGTCTTTAAACAAGCCAATGTTGACGGTGCCTTGGCTGCGAGTGTGTTCCATAAATCAGTCATCGCTATTCCTGATTTAAAACGTGACCTTAAGGCTGTCGGTGTTGAGATACGCATATGACATTAGATATTCAAAACATAAATTGGGAAAAGGGTAATGGTCTCATCCCAGCCATTATTCAAAATGCCAAGACCGAACAAGTCTTGATGCTGGGCTATATGAATGCAGAGAGCTTAGCTAAAACACGCAAAACTGGTCTTGTGACTTTTTATTCCCGCTCGCGTAATGTCCTATGGACAAAAGGCGAAACAAGCGGAAATACTTTAAAGCTTGTATCGGCTGTGTTGGATTGCGATCAAGATACAGTGCTCATTAGAGCCATTCCTACAGGCCCTACATGTCATGAGGGCACTATCTCATGTTTTGGCGATAAAGGCCCACAAGGACTAGGTTTTTTATCACTATTGGAAAGTCTCATCGAAGATCGAAAAACGGCGAGTCCTGATAGTAGCTACACAGCAAAATTACTCCAGGGTCCTCTGCACAAAGCGGCTCAAAAAGTAGGCGAAGAAGGCGTTGAAACTGCCCTCGCCGCGATTGCGGAAACCGATGACGGACTTGTTTATGAATCCGCCGATTTAATCTATCACTTAATGGTTCTATTGGCCGCCAAAGATATGAAGTTCGCAGACGTGATTAAAGAATTGCGTAAACGGCATAAGTGAGACAATTGCCGCGATGTTGAAGCTAATAGCAGCGGCTGCACCATAGAATATGGTAAACACTTTATTTATATAATTTCCTTAAGATTAAGTATTAACAATACAATTTAACGTCTAGGGGTCTTGGGATGGTAGAAAAAGCTCTAAAACAATCTAGTAACAACGAACTTGATAACGAATTTGTAAAACGAGCTGTTGCTGGGGCTGGACTAGGTGTCTTTGACCTCGATCTAAAAACAAATAAACTTTTATTATCTGACCAAATGATAGAGTTATTAGGATTTTCCGCTGATGATGAACCTCATTTGGATGTATTTGACAGGCATATACACCCGGATGACTTAGACTGGGTTGTTAATGAAAGAGCGAGACATCTAGCCAATGACATACACATGTCTTTTGATTATCGAGTTATCCGACCAAATGATCAGGCGACCATATGGGTCAATATTACGGCAGAAACCATAAAGGACAGTCAAGGGAAACCTTATCGGTTAATTGGAACCTGCTTTAATACTACACACTTGAAAGAGGCAGAATTACGGGCGGAGCAAGCTGATCATGCGAAATCTGAGTTTTTAGCTAATATGAGTCATGAAATAAGAACCCCTATGAATGGCATTATTGGGGTATGTGATTTACTCATGAAACGAGATTTGGCGGATAAGGATAAGGATCTCTTAAATATTGTCGTAAAGTCAGGGAATGCGCTACTAGCGATTATAAATGATATTCTGGATTTTTCAAAAATTGAAGCGGGACAGATAGAGCTATGTCCTGAACCATTTAATTTAAAGGACAACATCGAAGATGTTCTCTCTCTATTAGCAAAATCGAGAGAGGATCAGAATATCGATTTATTGATTAGATATCAACCCGGGCTGACGACTCATTTCATTGGGGATGGAGGCAGAATAAGGCAAATTCTAACCAATCTAATAGGAAATGCACTCAAATTTACACATGAAGGCCATGTTCTCGTGGACGTTAGTGGAACTATCGAAAATAACATAGCGAGCCTGCAGTTCGAGATAACAGATTCGGGCATTGGGATACCCTATGAAAAGTTGAAAACTATTTTCGACAAGTTTACGCAAGTCGATGGTACGACAACACGAAAATATGGTGGCACAGGATTAGGCCTTTCGATTGCCAAAAATTTCATCGAAGTAATGGGTGGCGAGTTATCTGTCAGCAGTGAAGTTGATGTAGGATCAACCTTCGCCTTTAATATTGATCTTGAAATAGACCAAACCGCCGTAAAAAATTATACTCCGCGCGTTCACATGGCACATCTTAATATTCTTGTTATTGATGACAGTACGATCAATTGCAAAATATTGAAAGAACAGCTTAATCACTGGGAATGGCGCTGCGCAACTGTTACATCTGCAAAATTAGGCCTATCCGCATTACGACAATTTCAAGATAAGAACATAAAAATTGATCTCATTATATTGGATTATCAAATGCCAATGCATAATGGCAGTGATTTTTTAAAAGCTATGCAAAAACAGGCCTCCTTTAATGATATTCCTGTGATTGTTCTCTCTTCAATTGATAACTCACAATTAAACAAAGAGGTCAAAGGTTTAGGTGCTAATAAATTTCTGACAAAACCAACACGCAGCTCAGATTTATACAATACAATCATTGATGTCATTTGCAAAGATAAGGTCACCCAATCAAAAAATGAGCTGACCAGCATATCTGAACCTGCACCGGACAATGCTAGTTCTATAACAACAAAACTTACACCGTCACAGATTGATATTCTTGTGGCAGAGGATAATGAGGTCAACCAAATGTTCGCAGGCTATGCTATAGACGAACTGAATCTTGCTTATAAAATCGTTGATAATGGTCGTCTTGCCGTAGAAAAATGGCGGTTATTATCACCACAAGTTATTTTGATGGATATATCCATGCCAGAAATGGACGGCTTTCAAGCGACAAAAGCCATACGCGATATAGAAAAAAATGAAGGCTTAAAACGCACGCCTATCATCGCGGTGACCGCTCACGCCATGAAGAAAGACAAACAACTATGCTTGGATAATGATATGGATGACTATCTATCGAAACCCTTGACGTTAGATAAACTTGCCGAATGTTTAAAGAGTTGGAACGTTTTTTAACGCTCTCTTGAACGACTATTAAAACACTTCATACGTTTTTTTAGTCGGCACCTGAACCCATTTACCATCGATATAATGAATGCCACATTCTGTTTTGTTGTTATTTCTCCAACGGCCTGCGCGAGGGTCTTCTCCCTCTGCCACACGGGTTGTACAGGGCTGACATCCAATAGAAAGATACCCGAGCGCAAACATGGGGTGGGGCGCAAGATCATGCTTACGAATATAGGCCTTAACATCTTTGGCGGTCCAATAAGCCAGCGGGTTGATCTTAGCCATTCTTCCGCCCAGCTCCATAATCGGCATGTCTTTACGATCAGGTGTTTGATATCGCTTGCGGCCTGTAATACGAGCTTCAAAATCCGTTAAAACATCATCCAAAGGTCGTACTTTACGCAAGTTACAGCACAGATCAGGATCTGATCTATGTAATAATCCTTCAGGGTCTTCCTTTTTCAAGGCCTTATTATTGGGCGTGATAGTTTTAAAATTGGTAAGACCTAAATCTTCTATCAGAAGATCACGATATGTAAGCGTTTCACGAAAGTGTTTACCCGTATCAAGGAAATAAACGGGGAGGTCTTTATCAATCTTTGAGACCAAATGTAAGAGCACAGCAGAGTCTGCTCCTAATGATGAGACCATGACGATCTTGCCCTGATATTCGTCGATTGCTTTACGCAACGCAATTTCCGCTGATAAACCGAAATATGGATCATTAGACTTCATCGCCCCAACAGAGGTCTGCCGCGCGTCAAACACGCTAAGAGCAGGTCCTTGTTTAAAGGCATAGCCGCGCTGATAGGTCAGGCTAAAGGCTCCCATAGCGTTAAACCAATCGCTTTCGGATTGGCGCGAATAGGTTGCCCCATCGACTTTAATTGCATCAAAACCGCATTGCAGGGCAAAGGCATATTGGTCAGGAATAAGCGGCCCTTCAGCGATTAGGAGCGCTTTATACCCATATTTCTTGCGCAATTCCCGCGCAATAGAAAAGCCGCGCCCATCGGCAAAATTCGGGAAATCTACAATAATTGTTTTGATCGTTGGAATACGGGTTTTAATCATTTCAAGATCAACATCATTTTGCAAACAAACAGCTTCGCCGTGATTAGAATTCAAGAAAGCTTCAAGCTCTGGCAAATCAACAAAACCTTCTGCCGATTCTTCATGACCATCTTTGATAAGAACAGGATTAAGCGGCATAAAGCGCCTCCTTAAACGGAGCCATGCCAAGGCGGTTAAAACTATCGATGAAGCGCTCATCTTCATTTCGAACGTCTAGATAATAATCTACAAGCCGTTCAATACCATCGACAAGTTCCTCTTGGCTAAACCCCGGTCCCGTAACTTTGCCAACCGCCGCATTCTCAGAGGCGTCACCGCCAAGTTTGACTTGGTAAAATTCAACGCCTGCTTTCTCAAGGCCGAGGATACCGATATGACCGACATGATGGTGACCACAGGCATTGATACAGCCAGATATCTTAATCTGCATTTCCCCGATCGCGCGTTGGCGTTTAGGGTCAGAAAAGCGCTGCGCAATAGCCTGCGAAACCGGGATCGAACGAGCTGTTGCCAACGCACAAAAATCCATACCCGGACAGCAAATAATATCTGAAATCAGACCAATATTATCGGCATGAAGCTTCACTTTTTTCAGGCCTTTATAGAGCGCATAAAGGTCAGATTTTTTAACATGAGGCAGAAGGATATTCTGCTGATGAGTCGTGCGGATTTCACCGAAAGAATATTTATCCGATAAATCAGCTACGGCCCGCATTTGATCGGAGGTGATATCGCCCGGCGCTAAATCCAAAGGCTTTAGCGAAATATTGACGATGGCATAGCCTGGAGTTTTATGGTCGGCCAGATTATTCTCTGCCCAAAGTGCAAAATTCTTATCAGATATCAGTTTAGCTTTATATCCGTCATCATGGTCCGGGAGCTCTTCAAAATTTGGGCCGGAAAAATAAGACGTTATGCGCGCAACCTCTTGTGGTGAAACTGCAATATCGAGTGGCTCCAACGTTTCATATTCAGCCTCGACCATTTGCCGAAACGCGTCGATTCCCGTTTCAGTCACAAGAATTTTTATACGTGCTTTATATTTATTATCACGACGACCATAGCGGTTATAAACGCGAAGCGTCGCTTCAAGATATGGCAGGAGCTCTTCGCGCGCAAGGAACTCGCGCAAGGTCTGGCCAATAATCGGCGTTCGGCCCAAACCACCGCCAACGATGATGTGGTATCCCACCTCACCTTTTTCATTTTTTGTAATTTCAATCCCGATATCATGAGCTTTAATAACCGCGCGGTCATTCTTGGAGGCCGTGACTGCAATTTTGAACTTACGCGGCAGATAGGCAAATTCAGGATGCATGGTTGACCATTGCCTCAGCAATTCAGCCGTTGGACGCGGGTCTTCAATTTCTTCGGCCGTTGCTCCCGCATAAGGGTCTGACGTAACATTACGAATACAATTGCCCGAGGTTTGAAAGCCGTGCATTTCAACTGCCGCCAAATCCTCCAATATGTCCGGCACATCGGTCAGTTCCGGCCAGTTATATTGTATGTTTTGCCGGGTTGTGATGTGACCATAACCCCGATCATATTTATCCGCGATCATCGCGAGTTGACGCATCTGTTTGGAATTCAGAGAGCCATAAGGCACGGCCACGCGCAACATATAGGCATGGAGCTGCAGATAAAGCCCGTTCATGAGGCGCAGCGGCCTAAATTGAGCTTCGGTTAGACGCCCCTCAAGGCGGCGTTCCACCTGCCCGCGAAATTGTTTAACGCGGCCTTGGACGATCTCGTGATCAAATTCATCGTAACGATACATCTTATTGTCTCTACTTTTGTCTCTTGAGGCCGAGTTCTTCGGCGGTGTCATAACTAGGGCCTTTAACCCGAAATTTTTCGCGGTAGCGCACAGGCAGGCCGCTATCGGGCTCTATGTCGATGAAATAAACACCGACAACGAGGTTATCATTTTCATCCACTTCGCCTTTGGCTTTCATCTTTTCTATCAGCGCTTCATCTTCAGTTTTCAACGCTGTTGCAAAATCATGTGACCACTCAAGCTCAGGTGTCAGCCACACATTCAGCCCTTCACGCAACTCATTTGCAGTTAAACTCTGTGGGCCTTTGCCTTTGTGTTTTAACGTACTCACTGAGCGGCCTCCTGTATGAATGAGAGTTCCGCTCTAGAGCGGGGTGCGTAGCCTAATAGCAATATGGCAGGCCCTTTAATGCCATTAGCTTCGATATCTTCCGACAGGCGCCCTAATGTCGTGGCTACAATAATTTGAGTTTCTCGAGACGCATTCTCAACAACAGTTACGGGTACACTTTTATCCGCCCCGTGCATCAAAAGCCGCGCCTGTATAAATCCCGATGCCCCAACCCCCATATAGACTGCGGCTCGCGTTCCATTGGCCGCTAAACCCTTCCAGTCCTGTTCAGCAAAGCCTTTTGCGTCATGCCCTGTCATGAAAGCAATCGATTTATTGCGCCCACGAGTCGTGAGCGACGCTCCTATCTCGGCTGCCGCAGATGCAGCTGAAGTAATACCAGGTACAATGTCATAAGGGATACCAGCGGTTTCCAGAGCATCAATTTCCTCATCGGCGCGGCCAAATATAAGTGGATCCCCGCTCTTCAGCCGCACAACAGAGAGGCCTTCCAAAGCTTTTGCCACTAATAAGATGTTAATTTCAGTTTGAGGCGTGGATTTACCGCCCGGTTCTTTGCCTACATAAATATACTCGGCTTCGCGGCGGCCAAAATCCAGAATGTCCTGACTAACAAGGCGGTCATAAATAATCACATCAGCGCTATGCAGTTTTTGCCGCGCAGCCAATGTGAGTAGATCAGCATTGCCTGGACCTGCCCCCACCAAAGAAACCGCGCCGATTTTAGCGCTATTATGACCCGCGAGTTTTTTGTTTACACGTACGGTAAGGTCGCTTCCTGATACGCGAAGCTGATTGACTAAATCCTTGCCATCGAAAATATCCGCCCAGAATAATTGCCGCTGCGCCAAGTCTTTTATTTTCAATTTAACTTTAGAGCGCAAGTCATTGATTGTTAAAGACAATTCACCTAAAGACGATGGCAGGCGCGACTCCATATCGGTCTTGATGGCACGGGCTAAACTTGGGCTTGTCCCCTCGGTACCGATAGAAACGACAACAGGGCTGCGGGCCACAAGGGCGGGCGTGATAAAATCACAAGCCTCTTTCTGATCGGCGGCATTAACAAGCACGCCTTTAGCCCGCGCCAACTCAGCAATATGGGCATTGACCGTATCATCTTCTGTCGCCGCATAAATAAGCCGCACACTATTAAGGTCAGATCGCCGAAAGTCCCGCTTCACCCATGTTAAAAGCCCCTTTTCGCTCCACCTGACGATCTCATCACCGATGCTGGGCGCAACCACACGAATAGCTGCCTTTGTCTTGAGCAGCGTGCGTAGCTTGGCTTCTGCAGCCGCGCCGCCTCCAATAACGAGGACTTTTGCGTCTTTCATATCAACATGTATCGGTAAATATCGCATGTTTTGACCTATAAACGACATGGAGACGTCGTTCGCTTGATTTATTCGTTTGTTCTATATATAGAACGATTGATTAATATACTAGACCCTAAAATGCACTTTCTTGAAAGAATTTCAAATTAATGGCCCGACAAAAACGACAACCCTGCGCAGAAACTGATGCCCTCGCAGAAAAGCTGGGCCAAACGATTCTACGTTTACGGACCGCTGATAAGATGTCTCTCGGTGACTTATCAGAAAGTTCCGGCGTCGCTAAATCTATGATTTCACAAATCGAGAAGAATGAAACTAATCCCTCTCTCGCGACGCTGTCACGCTTAAGTCAAGCTTTGGGTACCAGCATAGAAGCCATGGTTTCGCAAGGCAATAATGGTTCAGCCTTGGTTCAAAAAACAGAGATACAAGACACGCCGCTTCTTAAAAGCAAAGACGGTCTGTGTGAGTTACGTATTATCGGCTCCATCGATACTGTCCAATGGGTCCAGTGGTATGACTTTCGCGCGAAAGCCGGCGGCGTACTCGAAAGCTCCCCTCATCCTGATGGCTCGGTCGAAAATCTGACTATACTCGTAGGCGAAGTTTTGGTCGAAGTCGAAGATGAAAGCTGGAACGCCAAAGCCGGAGAAACGCTGCGCTACCGCGGCGACCGCCCGCATAAAATCACGAATACAGGCAATATAGCCGTACACGCGACCATGGTAAATATATTGGCTCACGCGGTGCGGACGGTGAGTGCTTAGGAATCGGGGATGTCTGCTTATCTAATTGGTTGGTTATATCAGTTTCTATTTTCCTTTAATGTCCTGCTTTCTTTAATTGTTGGGTCTATCTGTTCCCAGGTCACGCTCCTATTTCTATCCATTGGCTAATGTATCAGTTGCTTATCCATTCGTAAAATTTGGACATAGTGCTTTGGTAAAATTTTACCAATTATTGACGAGCTTCATAGACACCACGCATGAGGGCTCTGGCGACGCATCTTCCTGCAGCCGCGCCAATTTCAGCGAGAGCCACCGGGGTCTCGCAGACTTCATCCCCTGTGGAGATCGCAAATATCGTATCCCCGTCAAGCGGCGTATGTGAAGGCTGTACGGCCATGGCGATACCGTCCTGGGCCATAATAGCGACGCGTTTAAGCTGCTTTTGAGAAAGCTTTGCATTGGTGGCGACGGCTCCGATTACCGTAGACTGCCCTGCGGCTTTTAATATAGTGAGTTTCGTGTCATTGGCCTGAGCGAATTTATAGTCTTGCGGGGGTTTTTGACCGCCAAACTCACTATTAATTTCAAAAGGCCATGCCCATGGGCATGTCGTACCCGGCATATAAGGGGACCCAACTGGATTTGCAGCAATGATAGCGCCTACAGTAATAACACCTAAATTTTCAGACGCGCTACCAAGTCCTCCAGGATATAGTCCGGCTGTAGCCCCATAACCCGCGCCGCATTTACCCAAGCTCATTGACAGTTTCATGGATTCGCAGGCCTTGAGGCCGAGAGATCTATATGGAGGGTCTAGACCCCATGATTTGTTACCACCATTGGCATTATCAAATAATATGGCGCTCGGAACTATTGGGGAGACAGGTATAGGTGCTGATCCGGGGGCATACCCAATGCGTTTATCGCCAAGCCAAGCACAGACCCCGTCAGCCGCCGCTAAACCATAGACAGATCCGCCTGATAAAACGATGGCATGGACTTTATCAATTAAGCCGCCATCATTTAAGGTGTCAGTTTCTCTCGTGCCGGGACCTCCGCCCCGAACATCTACGGCGCAACTTGCCGGCATGTCGGGCATAATGACGGTTACTCCGGTTTTGACCTCCTCATCATGGGCTTGGCCAAGCTTTAAACCGCCAACATCGAGTATATTATTTTGG
>CAZNWH010000003.1:1285-37075 GCA_964576765.1 uncultured Hellea sp. | reverse complement strand
CTCATCATGGGCTTGGCCAAGCTTTAAACCGCCAACATCGAGTATATTATTTTGGTGTATATCGTTTTGGGTCATTCTTCACTGGACATTTTTATAGGACTGTTCTTAGTGGGGTTATCTTTGGGTAGCTTATTGGAAAGTTCATTTTATGAAACACTTTTTTGCTTTTGTTTTTGGAAGTGCCCTTGCCCTTGCCCTGTCCGCCTGCTCTGCAAAATCAGACGGCATGGTTGTCGCTGCCAATCCTTTAGCCTCTCAAGCGGGTATTGATGTTTTGAAATCAGGCGGATCAGCTATTGATGCGGCTATAGCAGTACAAGCCGTCTTGGGCTTAGTCGAACCCCAGAGTTCCGGTCTTGGCGGCGGAGCCTTTATGCTTGTTTATGACCCAAAGACCGCGAAAGTGTGGAATTATAATGGCCGTGAAACGGCTCCATCAGGTGTAACGGCCGAAATGTTTCTAGACTCTGAAACAGGCGAGCCGCTTCGATATTTTGATGGGATCGCCTCTGGGCGCTCAACAGGCGTACCCGGCGCTATCGTGATGCTGCACATGGCGCATCAAGATTACGGCAAATTATCATGGGGGAAACAATTAGGGGGCGCGATTGAACTCGCCGAAACAGGCTTTGCTGTGAGTCCGCGTATGGCTGGAATTACGGCTCGAATGGGACGATTTGTTTTAGGCAATGACGCGGATGCAAAAGCCTATTTTTATTTAGATGACGGCAAAACAACAATTCCAGAAGGATTTATTCGCGATAACCAAGCCTATGCTGATACATTGCGGGCTATAGCGGATAATCCTCGCGCTCTACTGGAAGGCCCTATAGCAGAGGCCATAATAGCGAAAACCCGTGAAGAGCCATTACCCGGTACATTGAGCCTTGCCGATATGGCTGCCTATGAACCCCAAAAGACAGAAGCTCTTTGTTCGACCTATAGAGAGCATATGATATGTGGACCTCAGCCCCCTTCCAGCGGGGGTGTGGCTGTTCAAAGCATCCTTCGTATTTTAGAAAATTTTGATATGTCGACATTAGGACAAAGCGCTGATGGCTGGCATAAATTCGCTGAAGCTAGTTTTCTGGCCTATGCGGACAGAGATAAATATGTAGCGGACCCCGATTTTGTCACAGTAGAAACCGGATTAATGCTCAATAAGGATTATCTTAAAACTAGGGCTGATTTAATCCAACCTGACACAGCTATAAAAGATGTCAAAGCTGGCAATCCATCCGCATTTATTCGCGGCGAAGACGCAACGCCCGATAGTCCCGGAACGTCACATTTTACGATTGTTGATAAAGATGGATTGACAGTCTCAATGACAACAACCGTTGAAGCTCCCTTTGGCAGCCAACGTATGACAAATGGTTTCATGCTCAATAATCAACTGACTGATTTTTCGTTTCGCACAGTCGATAAAGATGGATTACCTATCGCAAATGCGCCCGCGCCGGGCAAACGCCCGCGGTCAAGTATGAGCCCGCATATTGTGTTCAACCCAGATGGAGAGTTTCTATTTACGACTGGGTCACCTGGCGGAAATTCAATTATAGCCTATACGGCCAAAACAATTGTGGGGCTGATTGATTGGGGACTGACACCTCAACAAGCGATTGAGCTCCCTAACCTAATTGCGAGAAATGGACGGATAAGTGTGGAGGCCAAAGGGATCATAGACGAGAAAACGCAAGAAATTGATCGTGGCTCGCCAGCAGAAGAGTTTGGAATGCCTTCCCCCATTATTGAAGCCTTAGAAAGTAAAGGTCACAACATAAAGCGAAGTAAGGGTGAATTTAGCGGCTTGCATATTATATATAGAAACAGTGATGGGACTTTATCTGGAGGGGCTGACCCTAGACGTGAAGGCATAGCCTTAACACCTTGATATTAAACAACATTTTAATGATATTAATGTGAATTAAACCAAAATATTTTCAACTTCTTTAACCACAATTTCTAAGCTCATATCAACCTTGCCCTGATACATAAATCATGTGGGGCGCAGTTAGTCGTTTTAATTATATAATCAAAACGGAAAAGTTAGGCGTAATTGGGTTGGGGAATCCATGAATAAAATGCCAGATAATCTGGCAAGCCAGCAAAGACAGGCCGCTGATAACTATCTCAGCTACCTACTCAATGCTGCGATTGTCTTCGAAGATGCGATTTCGCGTCTCAAAGATGGCTGCCCAGATAATGTCCAGCTTTTTGAAGCTGTCTCAATGGCTCATAAGATCAAGGGTAATGCCTTGATGTATGGCTACCCTGCCCTAGGTGATGAGGCAAAAACTTTAGAATCCCTCCTCAAGATGTCTTGTACGCCGAATATGCAGGCCAGAAGTATCGACTCACTCATAACACTTATAGATAAAATTCACGAAATTTGTTCGGCAACGAACAAACCGGAGCCAAATTGGCTTCGCAACGACTTTACGGTCCGGGACCAAATCGGGGACGACTATTCCCCAGCCCCTCCGGTTATCCCGGACCGTAAGTCAATATTACTAGTTTATAATGATAGTTGGGTATCAGGCTTGCTCGCGAGTCTTTTGGAGCCGGAGTATAATGTGCGGCAGTGTAAAACAGCCGAAGAAGCTATCATGCTATGTGATGTAGCTCTGCCCAATGTCATGGTCACGGAGAAAACACTATCTGATTTCTCAGGTTTTAAAATCATCGAATATATCGGAACCCTAACGGATATCACAGATCTGCCTATCATCATGGTGATGGACGATGACAATCAAGCTGATATCGCCGAGGCTTTGAGCCTTGGCGTAACAGATTATTTTGAAAATCCATTCGAGATATTACCTGTCGCCCTACGTGTTAGAGAAATTATTCAAAAGGAAAAACCCCGTGTCTTAATCGTCGATGACGATTGTGCCGTCAGAAGCTTGTTACGGCATAGGTTTGAAGTTGACGGTATTGACGTTGAAACGGCCAATGATGGCGTAGCAGCCTTAAAATACCTGGCCACTCATACGCCTGACCTTGTGATTTTAGATCGCTTAATGCCAAAGCTTGAAGGAACCGCTGTTCTTTATGAGATTAAGAGTAAAATTAACCTTAAATCCATTCCTGTGATGATATTGACCGCTATGTCTAATCGGAATGAAGCCTCGGATTGGTTTAAACGCGGCGCGGCGGATTTTATCCCGAAGCCCTTTAACCCCGATGAGGTTCTGATGCGGGCGCGCAAGCACATAGATGATTAGGGTATGAAAGTGAACCATTTTCAAAAGACGGTCAAAGCAATAGGCTTTGTATTATTAAGCCTCATATTCGTATGTGGTGTACACCCCAATAATCAATTTGCTTATGCCTCCGAACCCTCCTCCATTCATCAACAAGTCATGTCTTTTGCATCAGATAAAAACTTTGACGCCGCGCTGGCTCTCTTAGCTCGTCAAGACATCAACACCCAAAATAGTTATAATCATCGTCTTCTTAAGGCCCGCATATTGTCATGGGATGGAAAATATACACAGGCACAGAAAGTTTTTGATGGGCTTTTAAATGAGTTTCCACAAAATGCGGACGTTATGCTCGCAGCGGGAAACCTAGAATATTATCAAGGAAATTTAAAACAAGCCGAGGAGATATTTCTCTCCGTTTTAGCTCTAAACCCAAACTATAATGACGCTAAAACCGGATTGGAGAATGTAAGAAAGGCCCAAGCAGTTAATCGACCGTATAAGTGGCGTATTGATGGTGGAGCAGGCCTGAGTTCATTTGATGAAACAGATCTGGACAATTGGAATAATCAATATCTACGCGCCGAATATGCCCCTGACGCTATAGCTTATCATGTTAGCGCAAACCGCTATAAGCGGTTCGGTGAGAGCAATATTCAATTCGAAGGTGGAATAGCGTCTGCTAAACGAGGAGATTGGGATTGGGGCATAGTCGCGGGCTTTACGCCTGATGACAGCTTCCGTCCAGAGACGCATTATGGTGCTCGCCTCGGACGTAAAATTGACCTTGAAAATGGCCCAACAGTTGTTGCAACGCTCAATTACCGCGTTGATAACTATACAACTGGTGAAATTCACAATATCCAGCCCGAAGTTACGGCATATTTCAATAATGGGGCCCGACTTACAGGCCGACTTATTAATACCGTTCAAAAAGACGCCCAAGATCAAACGGGTTGGCTTGTTAATGGGAGTTACCCCGTCACTGATAAATGGCGGCTTAATGGCGGTTTAGCTAATGCGCCTGAAACCGTAAATGGGACTGTAATTACAACAAAGAGCGTCTTTGGCGGGGTAAGCTATTCAGCTACCCCCAGCTTAGATTTACATATCAATATAGCCCGCGATGATCGTGAGGCCACTTATATTAGAAATGCGGTAAATGTTGGATTTACTCGGAAATATTGATTTTAGTTTAAATGTGCTGCTTTGGATTACTTCTTTATCCTGCTTGGCACTTTCATTCTTTATATGCCTTCTATTGTGCGTGAGAAGAAGTTACAGAAATCATTTAAGTATCAAGCGCTTACGCAAACAAGCTGAATTTGAATCAGCTTTAAACCTGGCGTTAAAGTCAGACGCTAATGTCTTCAATACCCACATGTTTAGTGTCGATGAGACAGCAATAATCAATGAAGTTCTCTTGAAGTACTTTCGGATGCTAGCTGGTGATCGCGTAAAGACCTTACGAAGAGTTATCAAGAACCTTCAAATAGAGAAAAAAATACAGAAAGCAACCGAATCGGGAACAACAGGCCGCCGAATGGAAGCCATGCAAATATTGTCCTACTTGGATTCGCAATCTTCCTTGCAAACTATTCATCAAGGATTGTCCTCGCCAAATAAATACATCCGCTTAACTGCCGCCAGATGTTTAACACGCAGAAAAGCAGACATTTTTACTGATGATATTATTTACTTCATAAATTCTGCTTTTCCGTATGAAGAAAAAATATTAGCAGACATATTATTTCGCTTTGGTCTCACAATAACAAACACTCTCGAATCCTATGTTAATTCTGATTGTAATGATTGCATAAAAGCTGCCTGTCTTGAAGCTTTGGGGCTAATAATGCCCCCTTCAACATCATTGGATTTGGACAATTTATTTGAACATCCGGACGAGAAAATTCGGGTTGCAGCACTCACCTTGTCTGATGTGACATCACATAACTCAAAAGGTGATATTCTTATAAAAGCCTTGGGTGATACATCCATTAAAGTTAAAATCAAAGCATCAAAAATTGCTTATAATACACGCCGGAATGATATTATATTCCCTTTATTTAAACTAACCCAGCATCCCCTGCTTTGGGTCAGATATTGGTCGACAAAAGCGATTTGGAATACAGGGACGCAAGGTAAAAAACTTGTAAATACTATGGCACGGGGAAATGATCCGGCTGCACATATGGCCCGTGAAGTTGCCTTAGAGTCCTTAACCGTAGATGCAGGGCTAGCGCATTGATGGAAGCTTTAACACTCCTTTCAGAAACCCAGGGCTTTCGAGATGTAATCCTATGGATTACTGTCGCTGTAGTCTTATGCGGCTTGATGCAATATTTTACATATTTTTATGGAATTCCGTATGCTTGGATTGAAATAAATAAGCGGTCACAGCGTGATGATGATCATTCACACTGGGAAATGTTGCGATCGGAAGCTTACCTTCCTATTACAATTATTGTTCCGGCCTATAACGAACAAAATACCATACGCGAAAGCGTTTTGGCGCTCCTTGCTTTGCACTATCCGGAAGTAAAAGTCATTGTTGTCAATGATGGATCATCTGACAACACCGTTGAGACCATGATAAATGAATTTGGTATGACCCCAGTTCATTATGTCCGGGATGATGAAACTATTACGCATAAACCCATACGTCAGATTTATGGATCTGAACGTTATCCGGATCTACTTTTTATAGATAAAGAAAATGGGAAAAAGGCTGACGCTATCAATACAGGTATAACATGCGTTAGAACCCCGTTATTTTGTGTCATTGATGCAGATTCTTTACTTGAGTCCAATGCGCTCCTAAAAGCGGTAAGGCCATTTTTAGAGACTTCAGACAATGTAATTGCTGTCGGTGGTACAGTTGGAATTGTCAACGGGTGTAAAATTCAAAATGGTCAAGTTGTCGAATATGGACTACCTAAAAAGTTTATTCCCCGCGTTCAAGTCGTTGAATATATTCGGGCTTATCTTATGGCGCGTGTAGCTACCAGCTCAAAAGATTCATTCGCACTTATCTCTGGGGCTTTTGGAATCTTCCGGCGTGATATTGTTGTAGCGATTGGGGGATATGACACAACAACCGTTGGTGAAGACATGGAAATGGTTCTACGTATGCATCGCTATATGCTAGATCGAAAAATTCCCTATGCCGTCAGATATGTTCCAGAACCAGTTTGTTGGACTGAAGCGCCTGAGACACTAAAATTCCTATCCAACCAAAGAACACGCTGGCAAAGAGGCGCTCTTGAGTGCCTAGAGCGACACAAGTCGATGATGTTTAAGCGAAAATATGGTCGGCTCGGCATGATCTCAATGCCTACTTATGTTTTGGCCGACCTTATTGGTCCGGTTATGGAAATAGTAGGATACATTATGCTGGTTCTTTTCCTCTTGCTGGGGTGGCTAACTCTTGATTTTTTTCTAGCGGCAAATGCTTTTATTTTCGGAATAGGTGTCTTTATTACAACCATGTCAATCTGCATTGAACAGGATGAAATCGAAAACTTATCGACCCCTAAAGACCTTATGAAGGTTTTGTTAACAGCCTTTCTGGAAAATTTTGGGTATAGACAAATATGTTCCTTCTGGCGCTTACGAGGTTTAATTCAGTATTTTCGAGGAACTAAACACAGCTGGGGAAAGATGGAGCGGGTTGGATTCAAAACCGTCGAAGATGCCTAAACTTTATCACTGCCCCTACATTCCATAACACTACATTATTAAGGTACACTCAGGGCTTACAAAGCTATTACAGGCCTTACTACTGATATCTCTGAAGGTCCTATTGCTTACTCAACAACACTCGTGAAATTACCCCACTAGCATCCAAACGATAGGGTGAGCCATCTATCCACATACGCTGTAAAGATAACGGTTAATTTTCTGGCAGCGGCAACTGTGGCCCGTTTACGACCATTTTGCTTGATATGCTTTAAACCCCAAGCTTTTAGAGGCGACATACGTTTTGTATTGATCAGCAGCAAGTTGACCGCTGAGTAAAGGGAAAGCGTCTTGGTCTTAATCCGAAGTGGGCGGCACGGTGCGTGAGGATGTACGTTAACAAAGACTTGCACAGACGCCTGTTTTCGCTAATGAGCTTGCCATGAATTATCATTCCCATTCTAACGTAAAATTTAAGGCTAGTTTTGGCGAAGCTTTATTAGCAAGCCTTGCGCCCAATGGCGGATTATGGATGCCGGATAAGATACCGAGCTTTACGCCTGATCAAACCGCCAAAATGGGCGCAATGAGTTTTGCAGATTGCGCAGCCACCCTTGCCCGTCATTTCGTAGATGATCGATTTTCAGATGAAAATTTGAAAGATATTTGTCGCGACGCTTATGATTTCCCTGTGCCTATGAAAACACTTCTAGGTCAAAGGTTTGATGCCGCCACCCCTGAACTTGCTGACGAATATATATTAGAACTATTCCATGGGCCTACGCTGGCCTTTAAAGATTTTGCAGCCCGATTTATGGGCCGCGCGGCCAGCCATTTGATGAGCACAACAAAAGACATGCGCACGATCTTAGTGGCAACGTCTGGCGATACAGGCGGCGCTATCGGGGATGCTTTCCTCAATCAAGATGGCATTAAGGTCTTTATCTTGTTCCCGAAAAACGGCGTCAGCACAGTTCAGGAACAACAGTTATGTACGATTGGGCCTGCTAATTCAAACGTTAAAGCCATTGCGGTTGATGGCACATTTGATGATTGTCAGCAGCTTGTCAAAAAGGCTTTTGCCAACCGGCGAATGAGTCAAGATTATAATTTGATGTCAGCTAATTCGATTAATGTTGGCCGCGTCATTCCCCAAAGTTTTTATTATTTTTGGACAAGCCTACAAATAAAAGGGGCGCACCCCGGTATGCCAATTGTTTATTCTATTCCTTCCGGCAATCTTGGGAACCTCACGGGCGGCTTAATCGCCAAACAAATGGGGGCTCCTATCAGGCGCTTTGTGGTTGGCAATAATACTAACGACCCTTTTGTCGATTTTCTCAAAACTGGCAAATACCGTCCACGGTCTTCTGTCCCAACGCTTTCAAATGCTATGGATATCGGACGGCCTAATAATTTTCCACGGATTTTGGATTTATATGACAGAAAACATGAGGCTGTTTCTGAAATGTGTTGGGGGGCTTCCTTTTCTGATGAGCAAACTGAGCGTCATATGCGAAATATATTCAGAAAAACGGGTTATATTATGTGCCCTCACACAGCGGTTGGCCATTTGGCTATGGAAGCCTTTGCATCAGATATCGAACATGACTTTATCAAAGTCACGGTCGGGACGGCGCATCCGGCTAAATTTTCCGATAGTGTTGAGCGTATAATCCGCGAAGACCTTCCCCTGCCCGCACCACTAGCCAAAGCCATGAGTAAGACAAAACGTGTGCATGTTATGGCGCCTAAGCTTCCTGCATTGGAAGATTATTTGGCTATTCACGCGGGATGAAAATGACTCGCGCTGAATTTGAGGGGCGCTACGCCGATGGAGCACTTAAAATGGCTTTTATTGGCATGTCAAATATAGGTAAAAGTTACACGGCTTTGCGGCTTGCCACTCATTATGATTATAAGCTAATCGAAGTTGATAAAATAATCTGGGAAAACCTAGGTCATGAAAGTATGAGCGCTTTCGCGAAGTGGCAAGACCACCCCTATAGCAAAGGTTACGAAGAGCGCGAAAAACAGTCGATAAGAATGGAGAGTGAAGCCACGCGCAAAGCGCTTTTAACCGATCAGAGAAACCCTATAATCGATACAACCGGTAGTGTAATTTACACAGATAAAGACGTCTTAAAACATCTAAGCAACCATTATTATGTCGTCTATATTCAGGCCATGCCTGACCATATTGAACGATTAAAGGTTCAATATTTTAAAAATCCCAAACCCCTGGTCTGGGCAGGTCATTATAAACAAGTTGAAGGCCTTACAGAAACGGAAAGTATTTTGAAGTGCTATCCCAAATTATTACACGCGAGGGCGAAAGCCTATTCGAAACTGGCGGATGTGACAGTGCCGTCAACATTAATACTCAATACTAAGCTTGGGATTGAGGATATTTACGCGGCGCTAAAGCCAGCCTAGTAAAAGTCTTTCGCGCGTTAATTCTGTCAAAAAATCCAAATGATCAGGATCGTCGTTCAAACAAGGAACAGCTGTAAATTTTTTACCGCCATGCTCAAAGAACGTTTCCTGTGCCTCTATTCTAATTTCTTCCAGAGTTTCCAAACAATCCGCAGAAAACCCAGGCATCATAACGGCTACTTTTTCAACCCCGCGACCTGGCAACGCTTCTAATGTTTTATCAGTATAGGGTTGAAGCCATGCTTTAGGGCCAAAACGTGATTGAAACGTTATCTGCAAAGTTTCGTGCGTCATTTTTAAATGATCTCGCAATAAGTCGGTTGTTTGAATACATTCCTTTTGATAGGGGTCGCCCTGATCGACATAACTTTGCGGCAAACCATGATAGGATGTTAAAACAACATCAGGAGCCCAATCCAATGTTTTTAAATGAGCTTTCAAGCTTTCAGCCAGAGCTGTGATATAACGTGGATCATCATGATAATCTCTTAAGAAGCGGATTTCGGGAACGTCTTTGCGTTTCTTAAGGGCTTTGGCCACGCCGTCATAGACCGAGGCCGTAGTCGCGCCCGCAAATTGAGGATACATGGGCAAAACAGCTATATGCTTGCACCCTTTCGATTTTAAAGCATCAAGCCCCGTTCCAATTGACGGATTGCCATATCGCATAGCAATTTCAACATGCACGTCTGAGCCTAATCTATTAGAAATTCCAACTGCTTGATCACGCGTAATTTTAATCAGAGGGGCTTCCTCCTCTTCAGGGCCCCATATTTTTGAATAGGCCCGAGCCGACCGCGCAGGACGCACTCTTAAGATAACTCCATGTAGAATCGGACACCAAATAAGACGGTTCGTATCAATGACTCGCTTATCATGGAGGAATTCAAACAGATATTTTCGAACCGCTTTTGCGGTAGGCGCATCTGGTGATCCCAAATTAACGAGTAAAAGCCCGGGTTTACTGTTCATTATGTGCCCTTTTCGCCGCAATCATTAGAAATTCGTCTCTTAATATGATGGTACGTCTTGACCCTACATCTAGAGGGTTTACGAATAAAGCAAATGAGTGGGAATGAAAGACAATAGAGGACCCAATGCGCAAATTATTACTCTCGGCCGCAAGTTTTGCACTTTTAGGGATCATAGCCTGCCAACCTCAAACAACTGTAGAGGTTGAAGACCCCATCAATCAACAAGTCGTCAATGAAACACCTGCTATCGCTGAAAAACCCATAACGACCGTCGAAAGTTTAACCGCCGCTGCAACTGCCGGAACAGAAAATGGCCCGCCAACCATACAGGAAGCCAAAGAGTTTCTAGAACAAGCTGAAAAAGACCTTGTTGAAGTCAGCGGGTTTGCGTCCAAAGTCTATTGGATACAGGCCAATTTCATCACCGAAGACAGCAACGCTTTAGCCGCAATGGCAGGCACACAAACTGCGAAACTTTCAACGCGCCTTGCCAATGAAGCCAAGCGTTTCAACGACCTTACGCTTCCGGCCGATATGCGACGAAAAATGGACGGGCTTAAGCGCGGCAGTAATTTTCCGGCTCCTGAAAAAGAAGGAGCTGCAGAAGAACTTGCAACGATCATGACTGGATTAGAAGCCGCCTATGGAACTGGTAAGTTTGAACACAAAGAGAATATGATAAACCTCGGAGAAGCCTCAGATATAATCGCTGAATCGCGAGACCCCCAAGAATTACAAGCCGTTTGGGAGGGCTGGCGCACAATATCTCCGGCTATGAAAAATGACTATTCTCGCATGGTTGAAATTGTCAATGAAGGCTCTAAGGAATTAGGCTATTCTGATACCGGAGCTCTTTGGCGCGGTGGATATGATATGGATGGAGATGCTTTTGTTAAAGAAGCTGACCGTCTTTGGGGACAAGTTAAACCCCTCTATGACCAACTCCACTGTAACACCCGCGCGGCTCTGAATGATAAATATGGCGATGAAGTTGTACCTCTTGATGCGCCTATTCGTGCAGACTTACTCGGAAATATGTGGGGCCAAAGCTGGGGCAACATTTATGACATGGTTGCGCCTAAAGGTGGCGGCAAAGGTGTCGATGTCACTAAATTACTCAAAGAAAAAGAATATGACCAAACTCAAATGGTTAAGGTAGGAGAGACATTTTTTACATCCCTCGGCTTTGAGCCTCTTCCCGATACATTTTGGGAACGCTCACTCATCACCAAACCAGCAGATCGTGAAGTTGTTTGCCACGCCTCCGCTTGGAATTTGGATGATATAGACGACATACGGATCAAAATGTGTACTAAAATCAATGGTGAGGACTTTGTGACGATCCATCATGAATTAGGCCATAATTTTTATCAACGGGCTTATAAAGATCAGCCTTATTTCTATAAAGATGGGGCCAATGATGGTTTCCATGAAGCCATAGGAGATATGATTGCGCTATCTATCACGCCAGAATATCTCGTTAAAATAGGCTTGCTTGATGAAAAAAACATTCCGGGCGCGGATGCTGATTTATCATTATTGATGCGCCAAGCCATGGACAAAGTCGCTTTTTTACCCTTTGGCCTCATGGTTGATCAATGGCGATGGAAAGTCTTCTCAGGAGAATATAGTCCTTCAGAATATAATTCCGGTTGGTGGGCACTCAGAGAACAGTATCAAGGCCTTAGAGCTCCTGATGATAGACCAACTGATGCCTTTGATCCAGGCGCAAAGTTCCATATTCCAGGAAACACCCCTTATATGCGCTATTTCCTTGCCCATATTCTACAATTTCAGTTCCATAAAGCCGCCTGTGATATGGCCGGATTCGAGGGTCCGCTTCATCAATGCTCCATTTATGAAAATGAAGAAGTTGGCCGGCGGTTCAACGCCATGATGGAAATGGGAGCATCAAAACCTTGGCCTGATGCTCTGGAAGCTTTCACAGGAACCCGCGATATGGATGGGTCTGCTATTCTGGAGTATTTTGCTCCGCTTATGACCTATCTTGAAGAGCAGAATAAAGACCGAAGCTGCGGCTGGTAAACAAACGCAACTGGATTTGAAGCCCGCCGTTGGCGGGCTTTTTTATGAGCGGTTAACCTGTCCGAAAGGACTCGTGATTTATGGTTAAACATTACTTGCGGGGAACCAGGAAAATGACTCATTCGGCTGGACGGAAAACGGTTTTGATCGCGACCGATAACATGCATGAAGCAGGTTATATTTCTGAAGCCCTCAGAGTTCAAGGTTATCATACCCTCTTTAGTGAGTTTGATGGAAAAACCTTAAAAAAAACCCCCGTTAAAACCCCTGATGCCATATTATTTGTATTTTCAGACTTTGTTGAAAAGACACCTTTAATCGTCAAGGCTATTAAAAAACATTATGCCCCCAAAGCCCCCCCAATTATAGGAGCTTTAGGCCGCGGTGAAGAGCTCGATATTTCGTCATTTGATAGCGTTATTTTTCCTCCGGCCCATATCACACAGATTGCAAACCGGGTCAGCTCTATGATCCGTCTTGGACAAATGGAGAGAGAAATAAATCGTCGAATTGCTACTTTAAAAGAAGATTTCGATACGGATCATACTCTATCAGAAGAAAGTTTGACACCACCTTTTCGTATTCTCTTTATTGGTAAGGCAACGCCTGATTTTATGGTCATTATTAACGCCTTACAAAAGAAAAATGTAGAAGTCGTAGCAGCCTTCACATCCTTTAGCGCTTTTGACTTTTTACATGAAAGCCGATTTGACGCGGTAGTTATGAACGCTCTCAAGCAATCAGAGCCAGCCCTGACGATATCTGAAACTATGCGCCGTAATGCATCACTTTATCACGTCCCAACACTATTTTTAGTTAATTCTGAAACTTTCACTGATCACGAACTTGCTTACCGCAAAGGTGCAAGAGACATAATTTCGACGGATGCGCCAACACAGGAAATTAGCGGTCGTATATTAGAACTTGCCAATTATCATCGTATTCACAACCAGTTGAAAGATGAGTTTTCTTCAATCGACAGCACCTGTTTGGACAATACTAGTCAGGTCTTTACGGATGTATTTTTTAGAGCACATTTAAACCGCGTTAGCGAAAACATGAAATTTAATCAATTACCCCTCACGTTGATTGCCATACGGGCATTCCCAACCGCCCACTTTAAAGTATCAGATCATAAAATTTCTGAAGCGATGGCTCAAATTGGGCAAATGGTAAAAACTCTTGTGCGAATGCAGGATATTACAGCTCGACTTGCCGATGATATTTATATCATTGCATTCCCTGAACAAGATATAAAAGAAGTGGAAGTAGTCATTGAACGTATAAAAGCAATTGTCGATTGTACGGCTTTTGAGTCCTGCAATGAAGAAGACGGCGCTTTTAGTATATCCTTACAAACGGCTATTATCACACAGATTGGGCATGAAACAGGTGATGAACTTATTTCACATGCCCTATCCGAATTGTCTGATGATCAGAGACAATTACAAACTGGCTAAATTAAAAACTTAGTTTATTGAGTTAATATCAAACTTTTTACAGCCTTTTGTGTGCCCTTTAAACGCTGCATTGGGCGATTAAATTCACCTTTAACCAAAATTGTTTGGTCAGGCCTTAAGCGCCATCCGCTATTTTGAGTAATGGCATTTAAAATAACAGATGGCTCTTTAATATCTTGGTGACGGATCGTCAAAACGATACCTCTGGGCCCAACATCTACTTTTTCAACGTGAGCTAAACGGCATAAGCGTTTGATTTTCATAACATTAAATAAGGATTCGACTTCCTCTGGTAAGCTTCCGAATCGATCAATCAGCTCAGCCGCCAAAGCCTCGCCAGCCTCATCATCATCCACTTCTGAAATACGGCGATAAGTGGCTAAGCGTAAGTTGAGATCTTGGATATAATTCTCAGGAATTAAAATCGCAATACCGACATTGACTTGCGGTGACCAGCTTTGATCTTGAACGCTGTCATCATTACGCAACTCTGCTACAGCCTCCTCGAGAAGATGTTGGTACAATTCGACTCCGAGGTCCTTTATATGACCAGATTGTTCTTCTCCGAGTGGGTTCCCGCCGCCCCGCATATCAAGATCATGACTCGCTAAGGTAAAGCCGGCGCCTAATGTATCTAGAGACTGTAAAATTTTAAGTCTTTGAAGAGCCTCTTTCGTGGCAATACGTTCATCTGGAATTGTGAGGTAGGCATAGGCCCTGACCTTGGACCGCCCAACCCGACCCCGCATTTGATAAAGCTGTGCTAGGCCAAAACGGTCGGCGCGATAAATAATCATCGTGTTGGCTGTGGGTATATCAATCCCACTTTCAATTATGGAGGTTGAAATCAACACATCATATTGCCCTTCATAAAAGGCTGTCATGATATCTTCCAGCGCCCCGCCTGCCATTTGCCCATGGGCAATAACATATTTCACCTCGGGTATCGATTCACTAATAAAGGCTTCAAGGCGCGGAATATCAGCGATACGCGGCGCAATAAAAAAACTCTGCCCGCCACGATATTTTTCACGAAGAATAGCTTTGCGTATAGAGACCTCATCAAATGGCGAAACATAAGTTCTAACTGCCAATCGGTCTACTGGGGGTGTCGTGATTAAAGACAAGTCCCGAATCCCCGAAAGCGACATTTGTAATGTCCGAGGTATAGGCGTCGCGGTCATTGTCAGCACATGCATATCTGCGCGCAAGGACTTTAATCTCTCTTTATGTTGAACCCCGAAACGTTGTTCTTCATCGACAATTATAAGTCCAAGGTCTTTGAACTGAATGGACTTAGCTAGTAATGCATGTGTGCCAACGATGATATCGCATCGACCGCTTGACAGCTCTTCTTTTGTAGCCGTAGTTTCTTTTTGGGACACTAACCTAGATAATTGCCGTACCTTGATGGGCCAGCCTCTAAAACGGTCAGAGAATGTTTTAAAATGTTGCCGAGATAAAATTGTGGTCGGCGCAACTATCGCAACTTGTTTACCGCTCATCGCAATCGCAAAGGCAGCCCTCAGAGCCACTTCAGTTTTTCCAAACCCAACATCCCCGCAGATAAGACGGTCCATAGGCCTTCCGCTCTTAAGATCCGTATAGACTTCTTCGATAACATTTAGTTGATCATCCGTCTCGGCATAAGGAAAACGTGCGCAAAATTCATTATAGGGACCATCATCAATAACAGTCGCTTCACAGCTTTGCATTGAGCGTTTAGCGGCAATTTTGATTAGCTCGCCAGCCATATCGCGTAGACGTTTTTTGGCTTTCGCTTTACGCGATTGCCATGCAACACCGCCCAGACGGTCAAGCATAGCTCCTTCTCCGGCCGAACCGTAACGAGACAGTAGTTCTATATTCTCAACAGGTAGATAAAGCTTGGCGCCGCCATGATATTCAAGCTCTAGACAATCATGAGGGGCATCTTGAACTTGAAGCGTTTTAAGGCCTAGATATCGCCCTAAGCCATGATCTATGTGAACGATCAAATCATGAGGTTTAAGCGCCGAAGCTTCAGTTATAAAGTTTTTAGCTTTGCGCTTTCGCCCACGATTGACCAGACGGTCACCCAAAATATCCTGTTCTGAAATAATAACCGTATCATCAAATGTAAATCCTTGCTCGATCGGCAATATAATACGCCTGACGCTTCCGATTGGAATTTGCAAAGCTTCGGGACCGCGCAACTCGATAGGCGCTATGACACCGTGATCTTCCAGAACTGAGCCCAAGCGTTCACATGATCCTTCACTCCACGCCACGATGAGGATGCGTTTCTTGTTATTCTTTAGGTGTTGAACATGATCGCTTAACGCGGCGAAAACATTACCCCCTTCTGTTCGGCGTTCATTTGAAAAATTACGGCCTAACTGCCCCTCAAAATCAATGATATTCATACTATCTGGCGGCATGAACGGCGTGTGTAGCCTCATATTATAAGGTGAAGTAATCTGTTCCCATTCATTTTCGTCTATATAAAACATATCCGCTGAAATAGGCCGATAAACACCTGCGCTTTTGGAGGGATCGCCTGATCCTGTATCTTTATTTTCCAAATACTCTTGGCGGGCACCAAAAAAATCCTGAATAATATCCCAGCGCTCTGAGCGAGCTTCGCTGCTTAAGCCATCTAAAGCAACTAAAGTATCAGGTCCCGCATAATCAAAAATAGTTTCAAGATCTGTGTAAAATAATGGCAGGTAATGTTCGATACCCTGCGGGCGAATGCCTTCGACAACAGCCGCATAGATAGGATCCTCACCAACGCCGCCGCCAAAATTAGCAATATAGTTCTTTCGAAACTTGCCAACCGCCACAGCAGACATCAAAATTTCACTGACTGGAGCTAAGTGAACATCCTTGA
The DNA here is from genome assembly GCA_964576765.1 of uncultured Hellea sp. Classification (GTDB taxonomy): domain Bacteria; phylum Pseudomonadota; class Alphaproteobacteria; order Caulobacterales; family Maricaulaceae; genus Hellea. The sequence goes on along the minus strand of CAZNWH010000003.1, from coordinate 20,403 downwards.
GCTTTTTAATCGTGCGCTGCGTGTCAATATCAAAGGCTCGAATGCTTTCGAGTTCGTCGCCAAAGAAATCAAGACGAATAGCGTTTTCAAGCGCGGGTGGATAAATATCTATCAAGCTACCCCTAATAGCAAAATCGCCGGGCTCCATAACTGTTGAGGCTCTCGAATAACCGTTACTCGAAAGATAGTTCTCAAGGACTTCCCGCTTTAATTCTTCTCCGGGTTTTGCTCTCAAACCTGCGGCCTTAATAATATCTCGCGGTGGAACTTTTTGCATCACCGCGCTGATTGTCGTTACAACGATAAATGGCTTATTATCGGGAGCGATTAACAGACTGTGCAAAGCCCCAACACGCCGCGCTGCGAGGGTTCGACTTGGAGAAATACGGTCATAAGGTAAGCAGTCCCATGCGGGTAGCGATATGACAGGAATATCAGGTGCAAAGAAACGACATGCCGATATAAAGGCAGAGGCACGACTATCATCACGCGCAATGAACATACCGCGTGTCCCCCGCCGTCTGATGGCCTGCGTAAATACAAGCGCGTCCGCCCCTTCAGGTAAACCAGCCGCAGTTAACTCCGGCTCACGGCCAGAATATCTGTTGAGTTGAATTTGCATTACTGTATTGGTTTATAAGCACATAAGCGCTGAAATAGTGGCGTGTCATAATCAGCAGGGACAGGTGATTTTTGAGTTATCCAGTCATATATATCGTGATCTTTGGCGCTTAATAGATTCTCGAACATTGTGATCTCGTTTTCAGTTAGAGTCGCAATATTTTCCTTGGCAAAACCACCTAATAAAATATCGGCCTCTTTAAAGCCGCGATAATTGGCTCTGTAGAGCAGTCTTTTGCGTCGAGTATCCATGATGGACTGGCCTTTATATATATTCGTTTACGCTGTCACTTGCGGATACATAATTTTTAGCATTTATTACGAGTTATGCGTCCTGAAATTCTATTTTCATTTTTTGCGAATGTTACGGCCTTAAAAGGGGTGGGGCCTCGCGTAGCCGCCAGCTTAGAGCGCGCTATGGGCTCACGTGTAAAGGACCTGCTCTTAACACCACCGACTGGATTTATTGACCGAAGCTACCGTCCGAAAATTTCTGAGGCCAAAGCGGGTCAAATTTGCACCTTCGACGTCACTGTCGGTCAACATATACTGCCATCCAACAAAAACCGTCCTTACCGTATTCGGGTTTTTGATGAAACGGGTGACATGACACTCACATTTTTTAAAGCGCGAGCCGATTATTTAAAGCGCGTTTTACCCGAAGGTTCTACGCGTATAGTTTCTGGTAAGACAGAAGTTTTTAATGCTGAACTACAAATGACGCATCCCGATTATATTTTAACGCCTGAAAAGGCCGATGATATGCGGCTCTATGAAACCCATTATCCTCTTACAGCTGGACTATCCCAAAAAATCGCAGGCAAAGCTGTCATAGAGGCGTTGCAACATCTACCCACAATGCCAGAGTGGCTTGACCCAGCGATGATTTCTCAACAAAACTGGCCAAGCTTTCATGAAGGCGTGCTGCGGCTTCATATGCCGGAACACCCGTCGGACGTAAAAGTTGACGCCCCCCCTAGAATGCGGCTGGCCTATGATGAGCTTTTCGCCAAACAATTGGCTATGGCGCTTGTTAGAGAGAGCTCAAGACGGCAAAAGGGACGCACTTTAGCGGGTACAGGAAGTTACGTCGATGATGTCTTAAAAGGCGCTCCATTCACGCCTACGAATGCTCAAACTTTAGCCTTTGCTGAAATCAGCGCCGATATGACATCACCTTATCGTATGGCCCGTTTGCTACAAGGCGATGTGGGCGCAGGAAAAACCTTTGTGGCTGCTCTCGCTTGCGCACAAGCAGCTGAAGCAGGCGCTCAAGTTGCCCTAATGGCGCCAACAGAAATTTTAGCGAGGCAACATAACCAAACTCTCAAAACATTATTGGCACCTGCAGGCTTAATGGTTGAAACAATCACCGGGCGAGATAAGGGCAAAGCCAGACAAGCTTTAGCAACTGGATTAGAGGAAGGTTATATCGACGTCGTTATCGGCACTCATGCGCTCTTTCAGGAGGCAGTCGAATTCAAAGATCTAGGGTTAGTGATAATAGATGAACAGCACCGGTTTGGCGTTCACGATCGACTTAAACTCAGTGAAAAAGGCAATAAGCCTGACTTACTTGTCATGACGGCTACGCCAATCCCGCGAACACTTGCCCTTACGGCTTATGGCGATCTTGATGTTTCCAAGCTCGATGAAAAGCCATTAGGCCGTAAGCCTATTGAGACCCGAATTTTACCTATGCAGCGTTTAGACGATGTGATTGAAGGCGTTGGCAGGGCTATTAAAAAGGGTAATCAAGTCTATTGGGTCTGTCCACTCGTTGAAGACAGTGAATTAATCAATTTGTCCTCTGTCGAAGATCGCCACAGACAGCTCACCGCTATATTCGGCAAGCGAGTCGGCTTGTTGCACGGACGGTTATCGTCCCAAGAAAAAGAAACCATAACCACTGAATTCAAGGCCGGAACTTATGATATTCTTGTTGCCACGACAGTCATTGAAGTTGGCGTTGATACACCAAATGCAACGATTATGGTCATTGAACACGCAGAACGATTTGGATTAGCTCAACTCCACCAATTACGCGGGCGCGTTGGACGTGGAGAGAAAGCATCCTCCTGTCTATTGCTTTATAAAGGCCCACTCTCCTCAAGCGGAAAATCAAGACTCGAGATTATGCGACAAAGCGAAGATGGTTTTCTTATCGCTGAAAAGGATTGGGAATTGCGCGGGTCTGGAGATTTACTTGGGGCTCGGCAAAGCGGATTGCCCGAGTATAAATTAGCTGATTTGGACCGTCATAAAGCTCTCTTAGAAACAGCTGTTCAAGATGCGCGCTTGTTGTCACAAAACGACCCAAAACTTTCTACGCCACGGGGGCAAGCTGCGCTTAATCTTCTTTATCTTTTTGAACAAGACTTTGGCGTCGCTCTCATGAAATCAGGTTAAAGACTTAGAGGTCTTTGTCTTCTCAATCATTTCATTTGATGAAACCATACCTCCTGAAATAATCATCTTGGCTCCCTCTTCAGGTGTCATATCTAATATTTTGATATCTTCTTCTTTTGAGAAAAGAAGAAACCCAGAGGTAGGGTTGGGTGTTGTGGGCACGAAAACGCAAACATAACCCTCAGGCAATTCTTTTGCAGGTGCTCCAGATAAATCCGCCGTTACAAATCCAATCGCCCAAAGACCCGGACGAGGATATTCAAGTAAGCAAACATCGCGGAAAGCTCTGTCTTTTTGCTGGGCAACTGTCGTCACGATCTGTTTTAACGATGAATAGACCGGACTCACCACAGGCACACGTTCCAAGAGACGTTCTCCGGCTTTGATGATAGAGTTTCCAATGAAATTGGACGCGATGACTCCCAACAAAAACAGCAACACAAATGAGATGATCAAGCCTAAGCCCGGAATATCAAAGCCAATATAAGTCTTAGGATTCCATGGTGCCGGAATGAGCCCAAGAACATTATTATCAATCTTTTGAACTATCCATGTCACAGCCATCACAGTCGCTACAATCGGTAGCGCGATGATAACACCTGTAAAAAAGCGGTTTCTAATCCACTTGATCAAAGAAAATTTAGGAGTGTCAGCCTCAACATTTATGGATATCTCAGGATCCGGTATTTTATATTCCATTAAAAACTCGTTATGTCATGCCGTGAGCCCTGTACAGAGTCGGCAAATGTTTTATCCCTATAAGTGAGAAATCAAGGCAGAGATATGGCCAAAGTAATAAAATTTAAACTGATAAGGCACGGTTCCGTTATCGGCATGGGATTACTGGGACTGGCTCTCATTATTGCTTATATCTATCGTGACGATATCTTCCAAACCATTCAAGACCCACGGCAACCTTTTCAAACATATACAAAACCCGCTGCACCAATATATTCTTTAGAAGAATCTTGGCTATCCATACCAGATATAACCGACGACCCCTTTAATCATTCCTCTGCAGGAGATGTTTTTGTTGTGGTTCCCAGCGTCTACAGAGGTGGAAAGCATTGGGTACTTCCAAGTGATGACCTTAAACGGAAATCAAAATTACAGCGTATTGTGCGTCCTAACTACGTCGCCCCATATGGAACAGCTGGCCGACTTTTTGCCCCCTATTATCGCCAAGCTTCGCTGTATAGTTTTATGACAACACGCGAAGATGCCCGCAAAGCCCATGACTTTGCCTATCAAGACGTAAAACGGGCCTTCTCATATTTTCTAAAATATTCACCGCCGGAACGACCAATCGTTTTGGTTGGCCATAATCAAGGTGCAAGCCACGTTCAACGCCTATTGGCTGATTTTTTTCAAGGCAGCTTAAAAGACCGCCTCGCCTCTGCCTATGTAATTGATTACCCTTTGCCTCTAGACCTGTTTGAGAGCACACTGAGTAATTTATCGCCCTGTGAAACCGAAACAGATGTGAATTGTCTCAATGCATTTGGCGCATTCATGCCCAAGGATGATGTTATCGCCAAACGCTTTGTTTCCCGCCTGCTCGTCCATGATGGAACTGACTATACAAGTGTGGAAGGCCGCCCTCTTCTGTGTAATAATCCTTTGCTTTGGAACCGATCAAATGATTACGCGCCGCAAAGATTGCATCTGGGCGGGGTAGCTGCAGAAGGGTTAGATCCTGATATGACACCAGCCCCAAAACCAAAACAGGTTGGCGTTCAATGCGAAGATGGTATCTTATATGTAGATAAACCCAAAAGCCGTTCATTTAACCGTCCCTTTCAATTTGGGTCAAAGTTCAGAACCATTCCTTCTAACTTGTTTTATGAAGATCTACGCATAAATGCTGAAAAACGCGTACAAAGCTTACTAAGTAACGGTAAGCTTCCTACACGGGTTAAAAAAATAGATGATTTGGATGTTATCGATATTGTTGACAGTCCGGTAACACCTATAAAGGACTAAGCCTTAGCCAGATCATCAAAGCGCTTAATATCGCGCAGTAAGTCTTCGAATTGGTCCATGGGGATCATATTTGGCCCATCAGATGGAGCTTTATCTGGATCTGGATGCGTTTCCATAAACATAGCTGCCACACCAATAGACGCCGCCGCACGGGCCAGTGGCGGTACAAATTCACGCTGCCCGCCAGATGTTCCCCCCTGTCCCCCGGGTTGTTGAACCGAATGCGTCGCATCAAATACAACAGGAGACCCGAAACTTTTCATGATGGGTAGGCTGCGGAAATCTGTGACCAGTGTGTTATAACCAAAACTCGCCCCGCGTTCGCAGGCCATAACATTGGAATTTCCTGCTTCAATGACTTTATGGAGGACATTTTTCATATCCCATGGAGCTAAGAATTGCCCCTTTTTGACGTTAATAACCTTCCCGGTTTTCGCTGCCGCTACAAGAATGTCCGTTTGACGACAAAGAAAAGCAGGTATTTGAAGCATATCAACTACCTCCCCCACCAACTGTGCCTGCTCAACTGTATGAGTATCGGTCAAACAAGGAAGACCTATTTCAGAGCGTATTTCTTCGAAAATGGGTAAAGCCTCATCAAGGCCTATACCGCGAGGCGAGTGAATACTCGTGCGGTTCGCTTTATCATAAGAAGACTTATAGACTATATTAAGACCAACATTTTCACTTATCTTCTTAAGTTTTTCAGCGGTCATCAGGGCATGATCACGACTCTCCATAGCGCAAGGACCCGCCAATATCGTGAGAGGTTTATTATTCCCGATTTCATATGACGCTCCATTCGGAACCGGCATGGATATGGTTGAATTTGGTACTGGATTTATTCTGGTCATAATTGTCTTTTAAAATATTCTGCGAGCCGTAACATAGAATTCATGTAAAAACATGACATATTCGCATGACAACTTATCAATAAATCTTGCGAAATATTTTCAAAGAGTTAGCTGTAGTAAAACCTTTTGGAGCATACTGTGACCGCATCATCCATCTTGGACCTTATAGGCAATACGCCGCTTTTACGCCTGAACGAGGCTTCCAAGCTGACGGGATGTGAAATTCTCGGAAAGGCTGAGTTTTTAAACCCCGGACAATCCGTCAAAGATCGTGCCGCTCTTAGCATCATCCGGTCTGCTGAAGCTGATGGATCCTTAAAGCCGGGCGGTATTGTTGTTGAAGGCACAGCCGGAAATACAGGAATTGGGCTCGCCATGGTCTGCTCTGCCCTTGGCTACAGATGCAAAATTGTTATGCCGCGCACACAGAGTCAAGAAAAGAAAGACGCCGTCAAGCTTTTAGGTGCCGAGTTAGTGGAAGTTGATGCTGTTCCATATGCAAATCCCAATAATTATGTGCATTTTTCCGAGCGCCTCGCTAAGGAAACCAAAGGGGCCATATGGGCGAATCAATTTGATAATACGGCGAATCGTGACGCGCATATTCAAACAACCGGGCCTGAAATATTCGAGCAAACAAATGGCGGCGTAGACGGGTTTATATGTGCCGTTGGATCAGGCGGCACATTAGGAGGAGTTTCTCTCGCTTTAAAAGCCCTTAATCCTAAAATCAAAATTGGCGTGGCTGATCCCTTTGGGTCCAAAATGTATAGCTATTACGTTGATGGATGTCTTGAAACTGAAGGCGGCTCTATCACAGAAGGCATCGGACAAGGCCGTATTACCGAAAACCTTAAAGATGTTATAGTCGATAAAGCTTATCGTATCTCGGATAAAGAAGCATTAGAGATTATTTTTGAACTCAATCAACTCGAAGGCATATGTCTTGGTGGATCATCAGGCATCAATATAGCCGGCGCCATTCACATGGCGCGCGATATGGGACCAGGTCATACGATCGTGACGGTTCTGTGTGATTATGGTCAACGTTACCAATCTAAAGTTTATAACCCTGAATTTTTGAAAGAAAAAAGCCTGCCGGTACCGTCATGGCTGACTTAGTTACTGTTGAATGGCTCGCCAATAACCTCACATCAAATATCAAAATATTGGATTGCACGTGGATTATGCCGAGGGAAAAAGCTAATCTTCCTAAAGGCTATATTCCTAAATCACAATATTTCGACATAGATGAGATAGCTGATAAAACCAGCTCTATGACACATATGCTACCCTCCGGCACCGTGTTCTCTAAAGCCGTGACAGATATGGGTGTTGAAAATTCAGATCACATCATATGTTATGATCGACACGGCATTCGCGCCGCGCCGCGTGTCTGGTGGACTTTTAAAATTTTCGGACATGATAAAGTCTCGATTCTCGATGGTGGTTTACCCGCATGGATTAAAGCGGGTCATCAGCTATCAGATGCAATGCCGCCCCCTAAATCCACAAACCAGTATGAGGTTCAGTCAGCAAAGTTAAAGGTTGCAGACGCCGAAGGTGTTAGAGATGCTATTGATTCAGATATTCAAATTGTTGATGCGCGCCCGTCAGGCCGGTTTTTGGGTACAGTACCAGAACCACGAACTGGATTAAGATCAGGCAGAATTCCGGGGAGTTTATCGCTGCCCTTTGAAGAGCTAATGGGAACTGACGGTAAATTTCTGCCTCTCACCGATCTGGCTATGCGTGTTGGACAAGTCGGCATCAGTCTTAACAAACCCATCATAACAAGCTGTGGTTCAGGCGTGACAGCGGCAGGCATTGCTCATGTTCTACATAGGCTTGGCGCTCAAGATATCTCGCTTTATGATGGCTCCTGGGTAGAATGGGGTGCCTCCAAGAGGCCTGTGGAATTATAATGAAAAAAGAAACAACATTTGCACATATTGGAGCCCCGAAGGCAGGGCTCGGAACTGCCGTAAATCCAGATATAACGAGGGCTTCGACATTAATTTTTGAGCGTGCTGAAGACCTTTATAGAAGTGACATCCGCGGTTATGGACGCCATGGCGCAGCAATACATGATAGCTTAGCTGAAGCTTTTACAGCTTTAGAAGGCGGCGCAGGCACGACCTTATTCCCTTCAGGGTTGGCGGCATGTACTTATGCGATATTGTCACAAGTTAAGGCCGGAGATCATGTACTCCTGACTGATTCGTCCTATGGACCGACACGCCGTTTTTGTGAAACTCATCTTAAAAAAATGAATATTGAGACTGAGATTTATGACCCTCGCATAGGGTCAGGAATTGCTAACCTTATACGCGATAATACCTCTGTGGTACTTCTGGAAAGTCCAGGCTCCCTTTCGTTTGAAGTCCAAGATGTTCCCGCCATCTGTAAAGCCGCCCGCAAGCGCAGCGTCATATCCATTATTGATAATACATGGTCAGCAGGCTTAACCCTTAATCCATTGAAACTCGGAGCTGATATAAGCTGCCATGCGGCAACGAAATATTTCGGTGGACATAGTGACATTATGTACGGCGCTGCGGTCTGTAGTACTGAGGCCTTACATAATTCCGTAAAACAGACGGCTAAACATCTTGGCAATGCTTCATCTCCTGATGATGCCTATCAAATTCTTCGCGGTTTTCGGACGGTCGTAACGCGGTTCAAGCAACAAGAAGCCACGAGCTTAGCACTGGCAACTTGGCTCGCTGGCCATGAAAGAATTCAGCAAGTTTTACATCCTGCATACGAAACGCACCCCGATCATGATATATGGAAGCGAGATTTTACTGGTGGAGGCTGCATATTTAGTGTCGTCTTTAAGCCTTGTTCAGAAAAAGATGTTTTGGCCTTTGTGAATAACCTTAAAATTTTCAGCATCGGCTATTCATATGGAGGTTTTGAAAGTCTTTGCATCCATTGCGACCCACAACTCAAACGTCAGCACAGTGATAAACTCGGCGGCCCTCTAATTCGGTTTGCCTGCGGGTTGGAAAATGCAGATGACTTGAAAAACGATATAGAACAAGCTTTTAATGAAGTTTTCTAAACTAAAAATCCTTCTCCTGATTTTGTTCGGGCTCATCATTCTTTCCCTTACATCTTGTGTCGGAACAAGAACTCTTATGATGACAGCCCCTAACAAGCCCTCAAGCCGAACAGTTCGGCCAGAACTTCCTTCAATTACTATCGAAAAATGGGAGACTGAAAAACCTGACATTTGGAATACGCTTCAGACTGAAATTTATGGTATTTTACCCCAAAATAAAATTACCGAAATGATATCGTCACGTAAGATAAATAGTGAGCATTTAAACGCCGATATTACAGAGACAACGCTCAGATCAAGCTATATGACCGATAAAGGTTCTGGCCTATCCCGAGAACAACCTATCGAATTCAAAGTCGTTCTTATCACACCTCAAAATTTTACTAAAACGATCCCCATCATAATGATGGGAAATTTTTGTCCAAACCATAATGTAGTTCCCCTTGCAGACATATCAAAGCCTAATGGGAACTATTTTTCATGTGACAGTGAAGGATTTATGGCCAATATTTTCGGATATTTTTTCGGCCGCTATATCACAACACCTCCCATTCAGGAGATAATAAATAAAGGCTATGCCCTCGCAGTTTTTTTTCCATCAGAAACCTTTCCTGATAGCTCATCTGCAATAGATATATATGAGCAGGCCCCCAATCAAAGCTCGCGTTGGGGGGCTATTGGGGCATGGGCATGGCAGTTTTCATTACTCTCTAATTACCTCGATCAAGATGGGCGGTTTTCGGACACAATAACTTATGGACACTCACGCTATGGAAAATCAGCGCTACTCGCCGCTGCTTATGATAATACTATAGACGGTGTGATAGCTCATCAATCAGGTACAGGCGGGGCCTCTTTATCAAAGAAAAAACCAGGAGAAACTGTCTCCTCTATAACTTCGGCTTACCCGCATTGGTTTACACCTTCCTATAACGAAGATACGTTGACACGCGACCAGCATTATTTACTCTCACTTATCGCCCCTCGTCCTATATTATTGGGAAATGCTAAACGAGATGTTTGGTCTGACCCTGAAGGAGCGTTCCGCTCAGCTCAAGGAGCGACTCCCATTTATAAACTATATGATTCTAAGGGGCTTGAACAAACGCGTCTGAACAATTTTAACCCCAGTGCTGATATCGCATTTTGGATGCGGCGCGGAACTCATGGTGTCGTAAAGGAAGACTGGCCCGCCTTCATTGAATTTATGGAGGCTCACTTCTCTAAATAAGGGTGGGGTGGCAGGCCCGGCAGGACTCGAACCTGCAACCTGCCGCTTAGAAGGCGGCTGCTCTATCCAGTTGAGCTACGGACCCCGAAAATAATGCTCTAATGCGTCCAAGGCAGCTTTCTGTCAAAGGCAAAATTGTCGGCATATGAACGCGGAATACGCTTCACTTTCTGAGCTCGAATAACCTGATGAGGAATATTCTCAGATTTAGCATATGCGATGGCATCTTCTAAAGTCAGAAACTTCAAATCTAATTGAGCATACATATTCTTCGATCTTTTTGTCCCTGTTAAAGGATCAATCTCTTCAGGCGGCACACCTATGAACTCTAAAATCCAAACATTAGACCGCCCTCGTCCCGATGTCATAGCGGAAGGTGAAGGTTGATAAATTTTTGCTAGCATGTTTCCAGCTCCAAACCGTTTGACTCTGCATACAACTCAACGGGAGAACTGTAAATTACATATCTCTATTAAAGGCAGAATTGAGCATAGTTTTAACTTCAGATAAATTTTTCGGCTTTTGAGCCGCCGATGCTGTTTGAATACGTTTACGTAATTGAGAGGCCGTATTAGCCGCTAAACTAGTAGCAGTTGCCTGAGGAGAAACTGATTGAGTTTGAGGAGCTGGAGCTGGAGCTGGAGCTTGATTCTGTAGCGTGCGCCTAACACTATGAACAGTAGGCTTTCCTTCTCCAGAGAGAGAATGGATTGGAGGATGTGTCTCTTGATTACTTGTTTTCTTCTTGAGAAGAGATCGCGCCCGCCATCTATCAAATACCAGTCCCATAAATTCTTCAGAGACTTCATCTCTATTCCATAGGTCTGTAAATTCAGCACTAGAACTATGCGGCCTATACTCCTCATCAAGAGTATTGAGAATCACCCTCATCGGTAAGTTTACTGATTCCCCAAACACCATAGTTTCAGCTGTTCCTAATGAAGGTAAAAACGAAAGCAATTCCGCGGCCCCATCAGGTACCGCTGCACGAACAAAATTTTGATCGACCTCATTTGATAGGCGCATAGAAAAAACGGTTGAACATTGAGATAGCGTCGACGTCTCTAATTCAGATGGCCTTTGCGAAATAATTCCAAGAGAAACGCCATATTTCCGCCCTTCTTTGGCTATTCGCGAAATGATTTTACGTGTTGAATGAAAGCCTAAATTAGGATCGCTCGGAATATATCTATGCGCTTCTTCACACACTAAAAGGATTGGAAGTCTGCGTTCACTCCAAGTTGCTAGCTCAAATGCCAATCGACTCACCACTGAAACAACAACATTCAAAGCTTCCGAGGGAATGCCTGAAAAATCGAGAATAGAAATTGGTTTATTATTAACAGGTATTCTAAAAATACGCCCCACAAGCGTCTCGATTGGTAGAGGGGCAGCTTGATTTCGGAAAATAAATTGATAGCGAGGATCAGTCATCAATGTCTGAATTCGGCGCTTCAATCGTTTATATGGACCTAAGTTAGAATTATTTTCAAGCTTACCCATATTCATATCAATCAATTTCAATACATCTCTGATCCGGTATGGCACAGGTGAGTCGAGGGTTATATGTGTCGCCCGTTGTAATTCAGCTTCTATATCATCAAGTTTTGTTTGCGAACTAATATCACTATTTCGCAAAGATCGATCATAAAGACGTTTCGCTTTTAAGAGAACATCGTGAAGAACTTCTTGCTCTTCTCTGGCCTGATCTTCGATATCACTTGCGAGAAGTTCTACTGTTTCAACAAAATCAAACATCCAAATAGGAATATCCAACGTATCATTACTGATAACCTCCGCAAGGTTCCCGAAACTTTTGGAATATTCATTGTGGGGATCAAATAACACCACATGAGCCATACTATTTTCTTTGAGAATCGCCTGCAAAACTAGAGCAACCGTACAAGACTTACCCGAACCAGTTGAGCCTATAATTGCGAAATGTTTAGACAACAGATCATCGGTGCGAACTTTGGCTACAATTGAGTTATCTTGCTGAAGACGTCCAATCTCAATGCAAGAAGTATCTTCTTTGTTAAAAATAAGCTGTAGGTCAGCAGGAGACATGTTATAAACAGGCTCACCAATAACCGGGAAAGAGCGTACACCTCTAAAAAACTTGGTTTCTTTCGTGGTAGGATTCGTTGTAATCTCACCCAAAATGTTAAGGTTAGCTATACACCCATCACTCATACCTTCATCGTCATTTGCTCCAATCTTCAATGAAGAGACCATAGCAACTACGATAGATTTACTTGTTAAAACCTTCAATATCGTTCCAATCTGAGCTAGGTTTAGTTGATTGTTACGAATAAGCGTACTATTTATTTGTATTACGGCGACAGAAGAGCCTACATTCATTACACGACCTATTTCAACAGTCTTATGGGTTTGTACCGTTGGCTGAATTTGTTTTTGTGTTGAGAGAGCAGCAGGTGTCATAAAAAGTCCCTAAAATATTGAAACTATTATAGGAAATTAAGGTTATCAAAGCCTTACTAGAGATGACTTTAGAGAATAAAAAAAGTAATTGCCAAATGGTCGGGGCGGCAAGATTCGAACTTGCGACCCCCTGTTCCCAAAACAGGTGCGCTACCAGGCTGCGCTACGCCCCGACTAAGGCTTGGGCTTCATAACGAACCTAAATCAAAACACAAGCCTGTTATGGCCCTTCTGTTCCAAAAAATTCATGTTTAATCAAATCACCCGGCATAATGCCTATTTCTTTGGAGCGGCCACCTTGTAATTCTAAAACAGCCGCCACCACAGCTTCTGAAGACGCGCTCCTAAGCTTATAAGGCTGCGCCATATGTTCAATTTTCAAAATTCTACCATTGGAGCGTATAAATATAATATCCAGAGGAATGGACGTGTTTTTCATCCATATTGTGGCTATTTTTGGTTCATCAAACTCAAAAATCATCCCGCTATCAGCCCCCATAGATTCGCGAAACATCATGCCACGTGCTTGTTGATCAAGTGTAATAGCCCGTTCGACAGAAAATTCATGAGTGGTATCTTCTGATACAATGGTCAAAGGAACTGGTTTTCCAAAGTCAACTACATCGCCTTTTGCAGTTTGGGCACTTCCTGTAAATGGAATAAACAGGCAAAGAGATGTCAGTAAAAGGCGTTTCATAGGCTTCGTTTAAACAAAGCCACTCGATAGGCCAAGCAAATTATTTATCAGAAACAGTTGGTAGTCCCTAGGGGAATCGAACCCCTCTTTCCTGGTTGAAAACCAGACGTCCTAACCGATAGACGAAGGGACCACATCAACTGTGTGCCGCGATATATATAGACCTGCTACTGCTTGCAAGAGGGTATTTTCAGAATTTATCGATTATCTCATGAATTTACGATAGCTAAATCAACTAATTGCAAATCAACATGAGAACGTCCTCGCCAGCTATTGACCTTTAGCCGACCTGCCACATGAACTCTTGAAGCATTTGGATCGAGCAAAATATCTGACAATCCCGTTTCATCTGCTCTAAAACAAATGCCTGACACACGGCCTCCAACACCATCTTCAAAGGCGCAGCGAACATGCCCCCCTCTCACACGCTCGGCATAGGCAATGCGCATATCTGAAAATGCAAATATCGGCTGAGGGTTTCCTGCACCGTAGGGGCCAACATTTTCAATCTTCTCCATCGTGGAAGACGAAGCTGCTCCGGGAGCTATAAGACTATCAATTTTAATGGAGAGGCTTTCTCTAGCGACTTTGACAGTTTGCTCCAATTCGGCGTTTAAAAACACATTTAAATCGGCAATTTTGTTAGCCTCAACCGTTAGGCCTCCGGCCATAGTATGACCACCTCCGCTAATAAGGAGGCCCTGATCACGAGCTTTTGTAATGGCTTGCCCTAAATTCACGCCCGGCATAGAACGCCCAGACCCTTTACCAATACCGTCATCATTCACACCAATAACAATAGCTGGTTTATCAAAACGGTCCTTTAAACGCCCTGCAACGATGCCAATGATTCCAGGGTGCCAACCCTCCATATCGACAATAATAACGGATGCATCAGAGGGTAGTTTCGCCGCTTCATCCAGCGCCTCATTTATCATCTGATCTTGAAGGGTTTTCCTGGCCGTATTGACACGGTCAAGTTCGGCCGCATGGGCGTAAGCTAATTGCATGTTTTCAGTAGATAAGAGTTCAGCGCCCATCTCTGCTCGACCAATACGACCACCTGCATTAATACGGGGGCCTAAGATAAAACCGCAATCATATGTCGTATAAGGCGCATTGGTGCCCGCAATATCCGCCAAAGCATTAATACCCACATTACCGCCTTGCGAGAGAACTTTTAGGCCTTGAGACACTAAGGCTCGGTTTAATCCTGTGAGCGAGACGACATCACATAAGGTTCCCAATGCTGTTAAGCCTATAAAATCCAATAGGTTAGGGGTATTATTTAACTCACGTCTTCGCGCCTCCCTATTCAATGCCACAAGTACCATAAAGACGACACCCGCAGCCGCAAGATGCCCCAGACCTGAGCTATCATCCTCGCGATTAGGATTTACCAACGCCGTACATGGTGGTAGCTCCCCATGCATAAGATGATGATCTATGACAATAATTGGTAAGTCTAGACTCTCCGCAGATTCCAATGCCGTTCTTGCTGCAGCCCCGCAATCAACAGTGATAACCAAATCATTGCCATCAGCTTTTAACTTTTCAAAGGCTTCAATCGAGGGACCATAACCCTCTTTTACGCGGTCAGGGACATATAATCCCATTTCAACCCCCAAAGCCCTCCCCCATTTGATGAGCTGAGCGGCTGAACTCCCGCCATCCACATCATAATCCGCAAATATAGTGATTTTTTTCTTGGCTTGAACCGCATCCAGAATGACTTTAGCAGCCTTATCCATATCTTTCATAGAGGATGGGTCAGGAATGGCTTCACGTAGTGTAGGCCTTAAAAAAAATTCCGCATCATTTGGATCTATTTTCCGTCCAGCCAACAATCGCGCAGTCAAATTATCAAGGGATTTAGCTACCTCTAGTGCAGTAACAGCGCTTTCGTTTTCACAACGCGCCATCCATTTTAAACCTCGGCAGGATTTTTCAACGCCGAGGAATGCGCCCACTAGATTGGACGATCAGAGCGTAGGCGTTGAACAGAACCATCAACTGAATTCATGATCAATGTATGAGTATGAACACGGTCGCCACGAACTTTAACTCCATCAAGCAGACTGCCCTGCGTAACACCCGTTGCCGAGAATATGGCTGGCCCTGCGGCTAGTCCATCAAGATCATACTTTGTGTCAAGTTGGTCAATACCGACCCGTCTGGCTCGTGCTATCTCGTCATCATTACGAAAATGTAGACGCCCTTGCATTTGACCACCAACACACCGAAGCGCTGCAGCAGCTAAAACACCTTCTGGCGCGCCGCCTTGACCGATATAAATATCAATTTGAGTTTCAGGATCAGTCGTCGCGATTACGCCTTGCACATCACCATCCGTAATTAAGGAGATGCTGGCGTTTATATTGCGCAATTCATCAATGATTCCTGCGTGACGAGCCCGGTCCATGACGCAGACTGTTATATCGGAAGGTTTCACTCCTTTAGCCATAGCTAAAGCTTTGACATTATCGGCTGGCGATTTATCCAAATCCACAAGACCCGGCGCATAACCTGGGCCAATCGCTATTTTATCCATATAAGTATCAGGCGCATATAACAGACCACCACGTGGCGCAAAGGCCATAACCGCCAAGGCATTAGCCATCGCTTTCGCTGTCAATGTGGTGCCTTCAAGCGGGTCAAGGGCAATATCAATTTCAGGCCCCTTACCTTTACCAACTTCTTCGCCGATATAAAGCATAGGCGCTTCGTCACGCTCACCTTCACCAATTACGATACGTCCGCGAATTTCCATGACATTGAGCATAGTCCGCATGGCATCAACAGCCGCTTGGTCCGCCGCTTTTTCATCACCTCGTCCAACCATGTGAGAGGCCGCAATAGCTGCTTTTTCTGTTACAAGTGCGGCTTGCAGCGCAAGTCCAGCATTAAATCCAATTACTGACATAGGTTCAACCCAATCTAACAAGAATCGTTAAATGTACTAATAGCACAATTACTCAGCAGCGTTCTGCCTTAGAGATGACAAGAATTGCTTAATATTACGGGCAGCCTGACGAATTCTCTGCTCATTTTCGACCAATCCTATCCTAATATAGCCCTCACCATTAGCCCCGAACCCTTTTCCCGGGGAAACAGCCACGCCAGCTTCTTCCATCAAGCGCTTAGAAAACTCAAGCGAAGACATGCCCTCAAGCCCCTTAGGTAGTGGCGCCCATGCAAACATACCGGCTTCTGGCGGCGGAATATCCCATCCCGCTCGCCCAAAACTCTCAACCAGAACGTCACGGCGATTTCTGTATATTTCGCGAAATTCTTCGACACAATCTTGGGGGCCATCCAACGCGGCGCAGGCAGCAACTTGAATGGGAGTAAAGGCTCCATAATCCAGATAAGATTTCACGCGAGCCAAGGCCGCAATCAAGCGTTTTGATCCAACGACAAACCCCATACGCCATCCTGCCATAGAATAGGTTTTAGACAGAGATATCGTCTCAATCGCAACATCCTTTGCTCCCTCGACTTGGAAAATTGAAGGCGGAGCTTCACCGAAATATATTTCCGAATAGGCTAAGTCAGACAGAATAATGATGTCATGCTCTTTTGCTATAGCGACAATCTCTTGATAAAAAGACAGATCAGCTGTCTTCCCTGTCGGATTTGACGGAAAACAAACAACAATGGCCAGTGGCGGCTTATCAGCTTCTGCCAGAGCTTTTTTCACGCCAGTTAAATACTCATCCGCAGTTATCGCCGTAATAGGCTGAATAACGCCGCCACAAATAATGAAGCCATAAGCATGTAAGGGATAAGACGGGTCGGGCGAGAAAATGATATCGCCCGGAGCAGTGATGGCTTGGGCTAAGTTAGCAAAGCCTTCTTTCGACCCGATCGTCGCTATAATTTCGTCCTCGGGATTTAAATCCACATCAAAGCGGCGCTTGTAATATCTGGCCGCGGCTTGACGAAGACCCATAATGCCGCGCGAGACTGAATACCCGGTCGTTCGCGGCTTTTGGACAGTCTCTATCAGTTTATCGATAATATGCGCAGGTGTAGGAGAATCTGGGTTCCCAAAGCCAAAATCAATAATATCCATACCCTCATGACGTAGTTTAGCTTTGAGTTTATTCACTTCCGCAAAAACATAAGGCGGCAACCGTTTTATACGGTAAAACTCTTCATAATTTGAGTTTTCATTATCTGACATAATAGGCTCTATTGAGGGTCGTCGGCTTTATAAGCCCTTACTCTTGCTTTCAAAGCTTCAACATCGCGCGTAAAATCTTCATCGCTTTTTATCGTGATATCTAGACGTTCAGGACTAAATCCATCACGCATTTTTAAAAGGTTTTTGGCCTGCGTATCCCAAGCTGTATCCGAGCGGATATCCGTAGGGGCAGCAGGGGCATCAGAAATTTTTGGATAACCTTCCACATTACGAACTTCGTCAAAAAAGCTAGACATTTTAAGCAAATCCAAATCAGGTAATTTGACCGTTGAGCAACCGCTAAGATATAGCGCTGCCAAACCAACTGCCAATTTCGTAATATATCGGCTTTTCATCCTATTACCTTTGCGAGTCATTCGATAAAGATATGAGCGAATTCTTCGAAAACGTCATTAAAAAACTTCACTTGTTGACAGCTTACGGAAAAACGGCCGGATTTAATAATCCTAATGTCTCATCCCAGCCTTGGATAACGTTATAATTTTGTATGGCCTGCCCCGATGATCCCTTCGTCAGATTATCGATCACGCTGACAATAATAGCTCTATTGGGCCTGCGGTCTGCAAAAACGCCTATGCGGCAGTGATTGCTGGCCCGAATATGCCGTGTTTGCGGCACTGTTCCTTCCGATTCAACATGCACGAATGGTTCATCTTTATATCGCGCTTCATATACGCGTCTTAAAGCATCGATAGAAACACCATCCGCAAGCTCGACATAACAAGTCGCAATCATGCCTCTATTCATCGGAATTAGATGCGGCGTAAAACTAACTTGCGCCTCCAATCCACTGATATGCTTGATCATTTGATCTATTTCAGGGGCATGTCTGTGGGTTGCTACCGCGTAAGCATGAGCCCCGTCACTCACCTCGCTATAGCTCAAAGACGCCAGGGCTTTTCGCCCTGCCCCTGTTACACCTGATTTTGCGTCTATGATAATATTTGACGCATCAATTATCTTGGCATCTATAGCCGGGATAAGCGCCAGTAATGCGCATGTGGGATAACATCCCGGACACGCCACAAGCTTAGCCCCTTTCAAATCCTCTCTCGCATATTCCGTCAGGCCATAGACTGCCGTTTTCAACAAGTCATGAAACCCGTGTGGCCGTCCATAGGTTGCCTCATAGAGATCAGGGCTTTTTAACCGAAAATCGGCCGATAAATCGATAACCGTATCAACCTTGTCTATAACGCTGGCAATTGTTTCCTGACTTGCCCCGTGTGGAAGACAGGCAAAGGCTACATCAACATGACTAAAATCAACCTCATCAACAGTCACAACATCCGGTAAGCCGAGCGAGGCAAAATTTGGATAGATATCGCCAAAGGCTTGTCCGGCGCGGCTATGGCCTGTCAAAGCGACAAGGTTTAATTTGGGATGCGCCATTATCAAACGCACGGCTTCTGCCCCTGTGTAACCCGAAGCGCCTAATATAACTGCATTCTTCATTTTGTTTATCTCTATACTTTACTTTTCGGCCATAACAAAAAAGGCGTCCCGATCTTTCGGAACGCCTTATAATAGACCGATATGTGTATCGTAATCTTTAACGTTTCGAGAACTCGATACGTATTACTAAATTTTGCGACAAGAGCCGCGCT
>CAZNWH010000003.1:0-1185 GCA_964576765.1 uncultured Hellea sp. | reverse complement strand
TTAACGTTTCGAGAACTCGATACGTATTACTAAATTTTGCGACAAGAGCCGCGCTCCGGTTAACGTTTCGAGAATTGGAAGCTCTTACGGGCTTTCGCTTTACCGTATTTCTTACGTTCAACAACACGAGAGTCGCGCGTAATGAAACCAGCCGCCTTCAGAGGTCGTCGCAAGGCTGGTTCATAATATGTGAGAGCTTTCGTAATACCATGACGCACTGCCCCCGCTTGCCCTGAAAGACCTCCCCCTTTAACCGTTGCAACAACATCATAACTATCAACGCGCTCAGCCACTTGGAAAGCCTGCGCAATAATCAAGCGTAGAACGGGACGGGCAAAATAAACCTCTTGGTCACGACCATTAATCGTAATTTTGCCGTTACCGGGCTTGATCCAAACGCGCGCGATTGAGTTTTTACGTTTTCCAGTCGCATATGAGCGCCCCTGATCATCGATTTTGGGCTCTGGAAGCGGCGCAGATTCGGTCGACGTCGCAACAGAGTCGGCACTTGCAGTACCTTCCATGACATTTTTCAAGTCTTCGAGTGTATTTGTATCAGCCATAGTCTTAGGCTCCCTTCACATTTTTAGGGCTCAAGGCTTTAAAGTCGATGACTTCAGGGTTTTGAGCCTCATGTGGATGTTCACTACCTGCATAGACGCGCAGGTTAGATAGCTGTTTACGTGCTAAAGGGCTTTCCTTTGGCAGCATACGCTGGACCGCTTTACGCATAACGCGCTCAGGAAAACGGCCATCCAGAATTTTATCAGCCGTACGCTCTTTCAAGCCTCCGGGATAACCTGTGTGCCAGTAATAAATTTTGTCGTTACGCTTTTTGCCCGTAAAAGCAACTTTTTCAGCGTTAATGACGATGACATTATCTCCGCAATCAATATGCGGCGTATATGTCGGCAAGTGCTTTCCGCGAAGGCGCATGGCAATGAATGTCGCCAAACGTCCTACAACGACGTCTTGAGCATCAATCAATATCCATTTCTTCTCAACCTCGGCGGTTTTCAAAAATTTGGTGGTTTTCATAATTTCCTCTATGAATTCAGCCTATGCGAGGAGCCACACAGGCGTCTTTCTGAATAGCGGGTGTCTACAGAGGCACGGTGAAGGCGTCAATAGCTTAAATGCTCGACCTGTATTAAAATATACAATAAAAACAATGATTTAAAAAAG
>CAZNWH010000002.1:59164-60495 GCA_964576765.1 uncultured Hellea sp. | reverse complement strand
TCGGCGGTGAAGATTTTGACATGCATATTGTCGAGCACTTCAATAAAGAATTTAAAAAGGACACAGGCATTGACTTAAAAGGCGATAAGCTTGCCTTACAACGCCTGCGTGAAGAAGCTGAAAAGGCTAAAAAAGAACTCTCCACAGCAACAACATATGAAGTGAACTTGCCTTTTATTACGGCAGACGCTTCCGGCCCGAAACATTTGAATATGAAGTTGACACGCGCCAAGCTTGAAAGCCTTGTTGGTGATTTGATTAAGCGCACAATTGCGCCGTGTAAGAAAGCTTTGGCTGATGCTGGTCTGAAAGCCTCCAATATTGACGAAGTTGTTCTTGTTGGCGGGATGACCCGTATGCCAGCTGTTCAAGCGGCAGTGACAAAATTCTTTGGTAAAGAACCGCATAAAGGTGTCAATCCAGATGAAGTTGTTGCCATGGGCGCGGCTATTCAAGCCGGTGTTTTGCAAGGTGATGTTAAAGATGTTCTCTTGCTTGACGTCACACCGCTATCACTGGGTATTGAAACCGAAGGGGGCGTGTTTACCCGCATGATAGACCGTAACACAACAATCCCGACCAAGAAGTCTCAAGTCTATTCAACAGCAGCGGATAACCAATCAGCGGTGACCATTCGGGTCTCGCAGGGCGAACGCGAAATGGCGGCGGATAATAAACTCCTAGGTCAATTTGATTTGGTGGGTATTCCGCCGGCTCCGCGTGGCATGCCGCAAATTGAAGTTACATTTGATATTGATGCCAATGGTATCGTCAATGTGTCGGCTAAAGATAATGCGACAGGTAAGGAACAACAAATCCGTATCCAGGCCTCTGGTGGATTATCAGATGCGGACATTGAAGCAATGGTTAAAGACGCAGAAGCGAACGCCGATGAGGATAAAGCTCGCCGTGAACTCGCCGAAGCGAAGAACCAAGCTGAAGCCTTGACGCATAAAGCTGAGTCTGATGTGAAAGAGCATGGCGACGCGTTAACGGATGAGCAAAAGCAAGACATTGAAGATGCTGTGAAAGCTGTTCGGGAAGAAGCCGAAGGTGATAATGCCGAAGCGATCAATGAAAAAATTCAAACTTTGACCGAAGCTGTTATGAAGATGGGTGAAGCGATTTATGCTAACCAATCTAGCGAAGCAGATGATGCCGGAGCTTCGGCTTCGGACGATGACGATGACGATATTGTTGATGCAGAGTTTGAAGACGTCGATGACGACAAAGCTTAGGCTTTAACGAGATGACTCCCGAAAGGCTCAGCCTTTCGGGATTTTGTTTATGATACCGGAAATTTCACCTCCCT
Source organism: uncultured Hellea sp. (assembly GCA_964576765.1). GTDB lineage: Bacteria > Pseudomonadota > Alphaproteobacteria > Caulobacterales > Maricaulaceae > Hellea. The sequence goes on along the minus strand of CAZNWH010000002.1, from coordinate 59,183 downwards.
TTGGAACCTATGCTCTTTC
>CAZNWH010000002.1:1963-59064 GCA_964576765.1 uncultured Hellea sp. | reverse complement strand
GGATTTTGTTTATGATACCGGAAATTTCACCTCCCTTTGGAACCTATGCTCTTTCTCCTGCGCGAGAAGCTTGGCGGTTAAAGGCGGATGGATATAAGGACAACCGAGTAGGGCGCGTTTTAATTTCAAGAGCACGTAAAAAAGCATTGGCTGGAGAAAAAGGCCCTTTTGATATAGAGATTGCAGATGGCGTTCGAGCACGGCTCTACCCTACTGAAAACCGTTGTGAAAAGCGAGCCTTTGCAGGCGTGCAAGTGTGGGATAAACCAGAGCGAGACGCGCTGAAAACCGCCATTAAAAAACCATCAGAACGGCGGTTTGTTTTTTTGGACGTCGGCGCTAATGTTGGCTTATATTCACTTTATGCCCAAGCTTATGCAAAGTCATCTGAGCGCGATATTCGTATTATAGCTTTTGAACCTTCTATGGAAATTTGCGCACGATTGGAAGGTAATATTTCAGCGTCCGAGGCTAGGGTCGAGATTATCCGCGCCGCGATTTCTGATAAACCTGGAACAGGATATCTCTCGGGCGGGAGCCAAAATAAAGGCGAGATCAAGCTTGCTGAACGATCCAGCGAGAGCGAGGAAGTTGTCATTGATACCCTTCCGCGTATCGCCAGAACTTTGGGGCTAAAATATATCGATGCTATCAAGATTGATATTGAAGGCCATGACTTTAAAGCGTTGTCGACATTTTTTGAAGATGCGCCAAAGAGGCTTTACCCCAATTTGATTATTGCCGAGGTCGGAATCATGTCTCATCCACCGCTCATTGAGCTTTGCAAGGCGAATGGGTATAGCAAAATAAAACGTACTCCTCTTAATGTGGTTTTTGAAAAGGTCGATCATGTCCAAACGTGATTATTACGAAGTTCTAGGCGTGGCTAAAGGCGCTGATGAAAAAACTATGAAGTCGGCATTTCGTAAGAAAGCTATGGAGTGTCACCCGGACCGCCATCCGGATGATCCTAAAGCGGAAGCCCGCTTTAAAGAACTCAATGAAGCTTATGGTATATTATCCGACGGCCAAAAACGAGCGGCCTATGACCGTATGGGACATAGCGCTTTTGAACAAGGCGGCATGGGCGGAGGTGCAGGTTTTCAAGATTTTGGAGATATTTTCTCTCAAATTTTTGGTGGCGGCGCCGCGAGCGGAGGATTTGCCGATATGTTTGGCGGCGGGGGAGGTCGTCGGGGACAACAAGTTCAGCGCGGGTCAGATCTACGCTATGAAATGGAAATTACTTTAGAGGAAGCCTTCGCCGGTAAAGATATTGATATTAAAGTACCGATCGCGGAGGATTGTGATCGCTGTGAAGGTATCGGGGCCGAACCTGGGGCGGCGGTCGAGACCTGTAGCACATGCGGCGGAGTGGGGCGTGTGCGTACCCAGCAAGGATTTTTTACTATGGAGCGGGCCTGTTCGACTTGTGGGGGACAAGGAGAATATGTGTCTAACCCGTGTAAACAATGCGATGGTCAAGGGCAGGCGCGCGTTCAAACCGAGCTTGATGTTTCGATTCCGGCAGGTGTTGAAGATGGCACACGTATTCGCCTATCTGGGCAAGGAGATGCCGCGCCGCGCCGCGGCTCAAATGGCAATGGACAGCGCGGGGACCTTTATGTCTTTGTTTCGGTTAAACCCCATGATTTATTTGAACGTGACGGTGCCAACCTTTTCTGTCTAGCTCCTGTGCCTATGACCGTTGCGGCGTTAGGTGGTGATGTTGAAATCCCGACCATTGATGGTGGCCGCTCCAAGATAAAAATTCCTGAAGGGAGCCAATCCGGTAAACGTTTACGTTTGCGCAGCAAAGGTATGTCGGTTCTGCGGTCTAATCAGCGAGGTGATATGTATGTCGAGCTTGGCGTTGAAACGCCGTCTAGGCTAAGCAAACGTCAACGCGAATTATTGGAAGAGTTTGCCGAAGTTTCCGGCGATGAAAGTAGCCCTGAAAGCGCCAATTTCTTTGGCCGTGCCAAACGGTTCTGGGATGGACTCGTCGATTAAAAATCTGGCCCCTAAAATTTATTATACTGATAAAAGACGGCGAATATGCTTTACTGTAATGCTATCCGTCTTGGCGGCTATTTATGGCAGTATTCTAGCCTATAGGCTTTTAAATTTTCAAGCCGATGTCATATCAGACGTAATGAAAATAACGGTCATGATTTTTATTGTTACCTTCATATTGTCCTATTTTTGGTGGACAGTCATTGTAATGAAACTCAAGGGATTTGTTTTTAGTGGTGCTTTAGCCGGATTTTTGACGGCTCTGTGTATCATCCCGCTACCTACATTTGTAGGCGGTCTTAAAGGTGAAATATTGGCTAATCATGATTTAATACCTTCGATTAGCGCGAGTTTGAAATATTCACTCTCTACATTTTCTCTGGCTGAGGCTTTGGCGTTACCGCTTAGCGCAGGGCTTGGGTTTTTTATCGCTAAATAGGCAATGCTTGCCCAATCATGAGAAGGCGCGCTTACCAGCCCCCTCCGCCGCCACCGCCGCCGCCGCCGCCGGAAAATCCCCCGCCCCCGCTACCGGATGAACTCGAGCTTTGCGGCATGGATTTGGCAACACCAGAGTTTAAATTTGAGGTTAGGGCGCGATTCATACCCGACATTGAGCCAAAATCACCGGCTCTCATATTACTCCATCCCGGATTATAATTACGAGCTTCTTCGGGCAGGAGTTTTTCAAAATGTTTTGTCCAAGGTTTCTCGACACCCAAGGCGATCGCAAAGGGAAGAAAGCGTTCATAACGCTTTGTACTCATAGGCGGGGGTTGGTCACTTCCGGGCTTGGCTGCATTGAGCTGTAACTTTTCGGCGGTTTCCAAATAGAGCTTAAATCCTTCAATCTCTGTGCGGGTTTTTTGGCCTTTATCGGTTGGAGCGGGCATCAGGAAAATAAACAATAAATTCATGGCAATTAAAATGCCAAGCACAACAAAGAAATATTGTGAATTATTCCCATAAAATTGCGTAAATGACGCTACGACAGCAATGATGCTTAAGACAATGCCGATGAGGCTATATCCGTGGTTCCAATGGAAATAGTCTTTCCCATATGTTTTCCCGAGGTTTTTTTTGAATTTCAAATAGGCCGCGGTAAATGTATTGTTATATTTATTGCCAAGAGTGATTTCATTTTTCCCGATGGGGATGATGTGGGACAATAATGTTGCTTCCTCCTGTGGCAAGGTTTGCTGACCGTCTCGGCCCCTCACGGCGGTTAGAGTTGTTAGTTTATCATGCGTATCTATGTTGAGTTGGTTCTTGATACCAAGCTGTATCAAGGAGGCGATCAACGCAGTATGCCCTCGCATGCCGCGATAATAAACATGGTGGACAGCGGCGGGCGAATACCCTTCTGGAGGGCCGTAACGCGCGAAGACAGGTCCTTTTTGTGGATCTCGGCCGATTTTATTCCAAGCGCGATAATAGTAGCTCAATAATCCGACAAAAGAGAAGGTTAGCAGAGCTAAAGCTCCGTGCTTAAACCACCATATCATGCGCTTATCCGAGGCGCTTGGAGGGTCTATTATGCCCTTATTAAATTTAATCGAAACAGCCATACCTTCTCGCGCGGACAGAGAGCTTAAGGCTTCAATATAAAAATTTTGACCATCACGTGACATAGCGCAATCTGAAGCGCTTGATTTATAACCACCTGTAAAACAATTAAGCTCCTGCGGGGATATGGCTTGGGGGAAGCGGATTGTAGCGGTGGCTTTATCTATGGGAAAGTCCCAATAGGTTCCGATGGCGTTCCAATAGACTTCGTCAAAATCGTCAAAATACCTAATCTCGTTTTTGACTTCATAGGTTATGACGTAATTATGCGGGCCGCGTGGGAGGTAATATTCCGGATCGCCAATACGGATTTGTTTAGCATTGTTTTGACTACTTTGATTAAAAGGCTCGGCTCTTTCGTTTCGGGTCACAGATAATATTTTATATTGATAGGGTATTTTAGCCCCGTCATCTAATTTGAAACGCGGCAAATCCCTAAATATACCGCGGCGGATATTTCGGCCTTCCGAGATAACATTTATGCTCTCGGTAATTATGAAGTCTGCATCTTGTTGGATGTCAATTTTGACATCATAGCTAGTTATTTTTTCTTCGGCCCATGCCGTTGTCAGAAATAAACAACTTAGGACACAGGAAAAAATAAATCGGATTATCATGTCTTAAACTCTATTGTAGGAGCTGGGGCATCTTCTGCACCAAGATCAAAATAATCGCGCTGTGAAAAGCCCAAAGGTTTAGCAATTAGATTGGATGGTACGGATTGAACTTTAATATTCAACGTCCTGACCGCGCCATTGTAAAACCGCCGGGCCATTTCAATTTTATCTTCCGTATCGGCCAATTCATTTTGTAAATCGAGAAAGTTATCACTGGCTTTCAAATCAGGATAATCTTCTGCAAGAGCGAGAAGGCGTCCAACAGGTGGTTTTAAAGCCGCTTCAGCGCTGCCTCTAGTTTTGGGGTTATTGCCGGCAGCGAGAGCTTGGTTGCGCTTATCCGTGACATCCATAAAAAGCTTATTTTCATGACTGGCATAGCCTTTGACGGTAGAGACAAGAGGCGGGATCAGATCGGCTCGCCGCTTAAGCTGCACTTCTATGTCGCTCCATCCATTTTCGCACATTTGGCGCAGGCCAACCAATTGATTGAAAATAATAACCGCGTAAATCACTATCAAGATAAGAGCGACCAATAGGATAATGAGTGGCATTTTGAACCCCTTTATAAGAGGTAGGATAAATTATTTTTGGGTCTTTGCAAATGGTAGCTTTAGACTCCAGAATAAATTTGAGGGTTCGTCATTCTGATGTTCCGATAGGCCAATAGTCATATTTTCATGCCCAGCCTTAGGAGCAGGCAGATATGTTTGAAACAGACGGTCCCATAGTGAAAAATTAAACCCGTAATTCTGGTCGGTTTCCTCTGGGAGAACAGAGTGATGCACACGGTGCATATCGGGCGTAACAATGACAATGCGTAGTAATTTATCAAACCATTGCGGTAGAGATAAATTAGCATGGTTAAAGATCGCTGAGGCATTGAGCGCGATTTCGAAGACCAACACTACCAAAACAGAAGGGCCTATTAAAAGAACGAGCGCACATTTATAAATCATGGAGAGCATGATTTCGATAGGGTGAAAGCGTAGTGCAGAGCTTGCATCTAGATCACGATCGCTATGATGGACTTTATGAAGCTGCCATAAAATTGGTATTTTATGGGTGGCGATATGTTGAAGGTATATAGCGAAATCAAGCAATATAAAAGCAGTGATTGTTTCAAACCAAAACGGCCATTGCGTAAGATTTCGGAAATTTAAGTTAAAAAGACCAATATTGTTAGCTGCGGCCCAGCTGGCGACGGTGAGCGCTACAATCGGGCCCAAAAGACGGATGGCGAGCGTATTGATCAGCGTAAAGCCTAAATGTGTTAGCCAGCGTTTTATGCGTTTTTGCGTGCGCTTTTTTTTAGGAAAAAGAGTCTCTAATCCACAAAAGAGGATTAAGGCAGTCATAAAAATGCCGAGCCGGATAACCGTATCACTCACGTTAAGTCTCTCTCTAAAATAATAATTTAAAAGCCCAGGCTTCTACTTCATCGTTAGACATTATGATGAAGCTTTGATAACAAATTTTCAGTAACGCGCATCTTAAAAATTTGTGAGGTAGGAATGGCCAAAGATAAAAAACCGGTCTGCCTTATTACCGGGGCATCAGCCGGAATAGGCGCAGCAATAGCTAGAGAATATGCTTTACGAGGTTGGGATTTGGCGCTTTGCGCCCGCCGTGAAGACCCTATGCTTGATTTGGCAACGAACCTCAAAAAAGAATTTGGCACAACAAGTCATATTTTTCCACTGGACTTATTTGATGTTAACGCCACAGATATTTTACTAAAACGTTTAGCCGCCAAAAATTTACATATTGATGGTTTGGTGAATAATGCAGGTTATGGCCATCCAGAGAGTTTTCTTGATAGTGCTTGGGATGATCATGCCAATTTCATACAGCTTATGTTAACGGCGCCGTGTGAACTGGTGCGCAAACTAGCCCCGGCAATGACCGATAAGGGCTTTGGACGGATTATCAACGTCGCGTCGCTAGCGGGGCATATGCCGGGCTCGAAAGGCCATACGCTCTATGCAGCCGTCAAAAGCTTTTTGATAAAATTTTCCGAAAGCTTAAATATGGAGCTTAGCGATAACGGGGTCCATGTCAGCGCGCTTTGCCCTGGGTTTGTCTTTACAGAGTTTCACGATGTGAACGGGACGCGAGATGCGGTGAATAAATTGCCCGGCTTTATGTTTATGGAAGCAGAGGAATGTGCGGAACTGGCCGTGGAGGCCTGTGAACGCAACAGGGCCGTCTTTATTCCCGGCGGGGTCAATAAATCACTGGCAGTTTTAGCGCGCGTTCTACCGACAAGCGCGGCTCAAAAATTAATGGCTAAAAATTCGGAAAAATTCCGTAAGGTATAATATGATGACGCCTGACCCCCGATTATATGTTGCGCTTGACCTGCCCAGCGTAGAGGCCGCTCAAGACATGGTTGACCGAATAGGGGATGCCGTCGTGAGTTATAAAATTGGGTTGCAGCTGTTACCCTTAGGCGGCGCTGAATTTGGCCAGCGTTTAAAGGCGCAAGGTAAAAATGTGTTTTATGACTTCAAGCTTCACGATATAGGGGCGACTGTCGAGAAAGCCGCGCGGTCTATTGCGACGTTGGGGGCGGATATTTTAACAGTTCATGCTCGGCCTGATGTTATGGCGTCGGCGGCTATAGGGAGCGCAGATAGCGATCTGAAAATTTTGGGCGTGACGGTCTTGACCTCTTTAGACCAGTTGGCACTGGATGATATTGGATATTATATGAGCGCTGAAGAACTTGTTATGCGCCGCGTCAAGCAAGCTTTGTTAGCCGGTATTGACGGCGTGGTGTCTAGCCCGTTAGAGGCTGCCGCTATTCGCGCACAAGTGCCGGATGATTTTCTTGTTGTGACTCCTGGCGTTCGAATGCCAGGCGGGGATATGGGGGATCAAAAGCGAGTCGCCTCACCACATGAAGCGATCGGATTTGGGGCATCCCATATTGTTGTTGGCCGCCCGATCACCGCCCAGAAAGACCCGCGCGCCGCAGCTCAGGCCGTGACCGAAAATATGCAGGCATAAAAAAACCTCTCATTATTGCGAGAGGTTTTTGAATTTTATACGGATGCGTTTAGCCGCAGCTTCCGCCGAAGCCGCCAAATCCACCATGACCAAATCCGCCTTGACCAAAGCTACCATAGCGCGTTCCGTTTCCAAATGAACCGCCGCCGCAGCCTGTATTAAAGCCAACATTTTGATTAACATAATATGGAATTGAAACCGGTGTTGGTACGGGATAACGTACATAAACAACAGGGCGAACAACGCGGACATAGCTTGTCTGGGGAACCTGCTTTACAACATTGTAGCATCCCAAAACACGAGCCCCCGTGGGATTATAAACATCAACGGGACAATTTGTTGATTGCAAGCTCTCACCTGACCCAAGACCTGGTACAGAGGCAGGGGAGCCTGTGAATCCAAACATTTCAACATTGCTACCTTCGTAAGTTGAAGAAATTGATCCTGTTCCATAAGTGGCATCGGCCACGGATGAAGACATAACCCCGCTACTAAAGCTTGGGCTTGAACTATATGATGTACCAGATGAGTAGCTGTAAGACGGTGTAGATGACATCGTGCTAGATGATCCGGACCAGCTGCTTAGGGGAGATAAAGTCGATCCTGCGCCGCAATACGTACCAGAATTACAACCTGCAATGGCTGCGCTGGATAAAAATGTGGTTGCAGCTAAGGCGGCAACAGTTGTTAAAATTCGGGACATGACCCACCTCTCATAATAAAACATATGCTCAACAACACAGCAAGAGACGTGCCAAAGCAAAACGATTCCCCTCTGAGTTGAAACCTTTCTGCAACAGATGGGTTAAAAAGCCATGAAAAAACGGTGCCTTATCCCCTAGGCACCGTTTTCTTCTCCCCCCTCGAATTTTATATGTTTAGAAGGTCCAGCGTGACCCGGTACCGGCGCCGAAACCTGACTGTACAAGTGGCCTTGAACCAAATCCGGGTGCGGGGGTACAAACAGGGGCCGATACAGGCACTGCAACGGGTGTTGGAACCCCAACGGGTACACGAATAATTGGATTTACGACCCGTGTTGGAACCGGAATTGGGACATTAATCACCGGATTGACGACCCGACGCGGTAATTGCCGCTTACAAATAATTTGTGTTGCAACTGTATTACCTAACATTGTTAATCCGGATGTTTTTTCCCAATAGGTTCCGTCAGCGGCAACGTTAGACGCGTAAATTCCGTTTCCAGCTGCGACAGGCGCGCTGGGCTGGGCTGAAAAATTGTAGTTAGAAGCGCTTACGACAGGCTGGGCAACTGTTCGCCCTGAATTGAGAATAGCCTGTGCATTGACAGGACTGCGGTCAACAATTGATGTCGGTATATGTGCAATACCTGGCGTAAAGGTATTATCCCCATATTGGCGCGACTGGAATTTTGAAGGGTCATAACCTTGGCCTGTCCATGAGCGCAGAGTTTGCACTGGCGCAGACGCTATAGGAGTGGAAATGACCGGAGCTGCGACAGGCGTGCTTAGCTGTGGAGCTAATGCCGGTCCTGCATTTGCACGGCAATAATTTGTTGAAGATGGGTGGCATCCCCCTGTGAAGCCTGACGGTGCATCCGCTAGAGAGGCTGTCGGAGCCATACCATGGATGCGTGTGATGGAGACATTGGGCGCGCGTTGAAAATTAACGCTTCTAAGATGACCCATAGGATGATTATTACGAATTGTCATGGGGCCAAAGCTTGGAGGAACCGATGGGATAACATTGACACCTACGCCGCAATTTCCGCCCGAGCCAAAACCGCACCCTCCAGCCAATGCTGGTGTTGAAACCATTGCTAAACTTAAACTGCTCAGCGCAGCCAATACTGAAACTTTGATACGCATCACCCGCATCTCCCAAATAAAATGTCGCCGTGACCGGCTGGAATTAACTTATGATACGAAATGGGCTGGATGGCTTAGAAATCGTAAGCAATCCCGCCGCGTTCCCAATCGCCAAAACGTGTGGGTTCCGCACCATTGGGCCCGGCTTTCTCAAATGGACGATCGGCTTTTGTGGTCTCTGCCTCTCGGCGTGCCGCAGCTTCGTTTAAAGCCCGCTTTGCTTCGGGGCTTAAAACTTTGTCAGGAGCCCCATGTTCAGGTGTATCAGTCATACCGCCCGAATAAAGTGCTCAAAGCTAATCGTCAAACCTGTTACAGACCTGACCTCACAATCTGTATAGTCGCCCATACGTCAGTGAACCATCCTGTTACACAATGAGCCTTAGAAATTCATTAAGCCCGCGTTTGCTATTCATTAAGCATGTTTGGCGCGCATTTGACGTGGCTAGCTATGTTTTCCGAGCCATTTTGTGAGGTCATTTGTGATGAAATCAACATAATCGGCCTGCGTCGTCCGTCCGGCAGGGCGCGTAATTTCGGGTTCATCTGACCAATCTGCGTTTGACGTAACCAAAACAGTCATCATACCCATATATTTTGGAACTTCTAAATTTCGTAGGCCATCTTCGAAAAAAATAGCTGTTTTGGGATCAATATTGAAAACATCACAAAATTTAATATAGGGGCTACGTTTAGGTTTTGGGATGTAATCACCATCTTCAATGCCGAAACTTCCGTCAAATAACTCAAAAAGATCCAGATGGGTTGCTACGTTTCGAGCATGAGCTTTTGACCCATTGGTAAAAATGAATTTCCTCCCAGGTAGAGCTTTAATATGCGCTCGTAGTTTTGAGTCCGGTTTGAGCAGACTCAAATCAACATCATGGACATAGTTTAAAAACTCAGTCGGATCCATGCCATGAACCGCCATAAGTCCAGATAATGAGGTTCCATATTCTGCTAGATAGTTTTTCTGGACCTTACGGGCTTCGAGCGGCTGTAGGGCAAGATAGCGGCTGATAAATTCCGTCATTTTACGATCAATTTGTGAAAAAAAAGAGACGTCAGCTTTGTAAAGCGTATTGTCGAGATCAAATACCCAATTTCGGATATGTTGAAGTGATGGTGTTTGAAGGCTCAACTATCTTAAACCTACGGCATTTGGAACAGCAAAGTCTTGATCTGTTAAATTGACTTTTATACCGTCTTTATCTGTGGGCAAAGGTCTGAAATTCGCGACCGCATAACCTGATTCGGTACAATAATCCCGTCCTAAGGCTGAGAATTTTGCTTCTGCAATACAAAATTGGGACGGGGTCGCCGAAACTGATCTCAGGCGCTTATCGGGACCGGTTGTTGTGTCTTCATCTCTTTTTATAATGTTTTCCTGAAGGGCAAAAAAATGCGCTTCGGTTTTTTTCAACGATTTAGTATAAGGCTGTAAGCAATTCCCAGCAGGAATAGTCCACCACCCCTTTGACTTCCATGTCCCGTCATCACGGGTTGCCAGGGCAGACCAAATGGTGGCTGTAGAATTATTACATAAATTAAGTCCAATTTCAGTTTGTTTGCTTTTTGCGGCTTTTGCCAAGGCATTGATTAAATCAGAATTGCTCGTAGATGATTTTAAGCCAGCCTTTTTCTTAAAATCACGAATAGAGCGAGAGGTTCTGCGGCCTGTCAGGCCATCAATACGGGTTACCTTAAATCCATTATCACGTAGTAGGCGCTGCGTCCCGGCAATCGCGGCTTTGGTTCCAAAATTATCAGGCTCAATCAAGGTTGTGCGTTGTTCAGAAGGGTCTACGGCGATATAATTACGTTCTTCTAAATTTTGCAATTGGCAACTTTTTGTCGCATCAGCCTGAAAGTTTCCTTCGGAAACACAGAGCGGTGTTGTTCCGGCCCATTCTCGTATGCCGCCTTGATGGACTGTAGTGCTTTCAGCAAAGATATAACGCGGCGAGCCTGTCGGGGCATTTAGAGCCTTGCATTGACCCGGTATGAGACGGTCCCATCCTTTAGGGGCCATTTTCCCCCCGCGAATGAAGGTGCTTGCCATACGGATAATATAGGAGGTTTCATTGCAAACCTCCCATTTAGGAGAAGAGGTGGTGCTAGCCCTAATTTGCGGAGGTTCGTTCTGTTGGGCTATAGCGTGAAGAGGGAGCCCTATAATTAGTGTTGTGGTTATAGCAATGCGTTTCATCGGATAAGCGTTCCGGCGCCTTGATCGGTAAATAATTCGACTAATAAACCATGGGCGCGGCGCCCATCGAGAATGACGACAGCTTCAACACCAGTTTTCACAGCTCCAATAGCTGTTGTCAGTTTTGGAATCATGCCACCTTGGGCCGTACCATTGTCGATTAAATCTAATGCGTCTTGAGTGGATAGATTTGTCAGTAGATTTTTGTCTTTATCCATTACGCCTTCAATGTCCGTGAGCAACATGAGACGGGAGGCTTTTAATGCGGCAGCTAAAACTCCTGCTGCCGTATCGGCATTGACATTATATGAGGCGCCGTCTTTTCCGCCGCTAATGGGCGATACAACAGGAATAAAACCAGGGTCTGCGGTCGCTAAAACATCCAAAACAGAGACATCTGTATCAACGGGTTCTCCTGTAAAGCCCAATTTTGAATCCTTGGCTTTTGCCATAATAAGATTGGCATCTTTTCCGGATAAGCCCACGGCCCGCCCGCCTGCCCCATTTATGGCTTGCACAATAGATTTATTAATCGCGCCAGAGAGGACCATTTCTGCGACGCCAACAGTTTCCATATCCGAAACTCGCAAACCGTCGACAAATTCGGATTTGATATTGAGTTTCTCGAGCATTGAACCAATTTGGGGTCCCCCACCGTGAACGATTACAGGACGCAGACCAAATTGTTTAAGCAAAACAACGTCATGGGCGAATTTTTGAGTGAGGTCTGGATTACCCATAGCATGCCCGCCAAATTTGATAACAATCGTTTGGCCTGAATAGCGTTGAATAAAAGGCAGTGCTTCGGATAGCGTTTGCGCGCTTGTCCACCCCGTCTCATTTTTTCGCCGCTTAAGCATGTATCTGTCCCTTAAGTGATTTGTATCCGTTATAAGAAAAATTAACCCAGCGCCAAGGCCGCAATTTCAGCTCTGAGTAAATCCAACCCTTTTTTTGATTCAGATGACGTATTTATAATCTTTGAGAAAGCCGCGGGCCGTTTTGCAATGGCTATCTGGGTTTTGGACAAGATTTTGTCGAGCTGCCCTTTTTTGAGTTTATCGGTCTTGGTCAGTATAAGTTGATAGATTACAGCTGTTTCATCCAACATGGCCATTAATTCTAAATCAGAGTCTTTTAAGCCATGCCGACTATCAATCAGTAAAAAAACCCGCCTTAAGGAGGCTCGTCCAAATAAAAAAGCACGAGTTAATTTTGTCCAGCGGGCAATGTCCGCCTTTGAGGCTTTGGCGTAGCCATAGCCGGGTAAATCCACGATAAAAAGACGCTCATCTACATTGAAGTAGTTCAGCTCTCGTGTTCGGCCCGGTGTATTTGAGGCCCTCGCTAGACCTTTGCGGTTCGTTAAGGCATTAATCAGGCTTGATTTGCCGACATTTGACCGTCCTGCAAAACAAATTTCAGGAAGGCGTGCCGGCGGTAAGGTTTCAAGGCTTACAGCGCTAAGCATAAAGGTGACATCACGGGCGAATAATAACCGCCCGGCTTCAATTTGTGATTTGGTAGGATCAGTCATGACCTAAAGCTAAAGACATTAATCTGTAGTAGCCGTTTTCTCTTTACCTGTAATTTTTCGAAAAAACTTATCAACAGGTGTGTCAACCTTGAATTTTCGTGTGATGTAATATTGTTGTCCAAAGGAAAGAATATTGTTCCACACCCAGTAGACCAAAAGGCCAGCTGCGAAGGGGGCAAGGATAAACATAAATATCCATGGCATGAATTTCATCATCTTGGCCATCATTTCAGCTTGTTCGCCCCCACCTGGGTTTTGCGGTGTTAGCGTGTACATCAAAGCCATAGTTATACCATACAGTAAGGCGAGTGGGCCTATCGCAAAAAAACTAAGAAATGGGAAAGGGACAGTCTCCCAAGGCAAGGCCCCAAATCCATTTAAGATGGAGAGAGGGTCTTTGGCTGAGAGATCTTTGATCCATCCAAAGAAAGGTTGATGACGAAGGTCAATATTGATGAAGACCGATTTATAGAGCGCGAAGAAAACAAAGATTGTCGGGATAATCGGGAGGCACCCAGCTGCCGGATTGACCCCTTCTTTTTTGTAAAGCCCCATCATCTCTTGTTGGAGTTTCATGCGATCATCTTTGAAACGCTCTTGGATTTTTTTCAACTTAGGCTGAACCTTCTTCATCTTGGCTTGGCTCTCATATTGTTTGTTAAAGAGCGGGAAAAGGAGAATTTTAATAATGAGCGTCAATGCCAAAATTCCAAGGCCATAATTGCCCAGCAATTGTCCAAGTTTAGATAAGGCCCAGCTAATGGGTTTGACGAAGATACCTATAAAGCCCCAATCAATGGCGCGTTCCATTTGAGCGATACCCAGATCAGTTTCGTAGGATTTTAAAAGTATGCGTTCTTTGGCCCCGACATAAATATGTCCGACAGATTCAATTGACGCGCCAGCGGTTAATGTCGTCGGACTTAAAACATAAGAGACTTCGTAAACCTCTTGGTCATTAATCGTCCGAAAGGTATAATCGGCCGTCATGGTTTTACCTTGCGGGGCGATTGAGCCTAAGAGCCAATATTTATCAGTTAATCCAACCCAGCCGCTCTCTCCGCTTTCTCGGTAATTTCCTTTTTTAGACAGGTTTTTATATTTCATATCATGATATTTATTATCAACGATAGAGATAGGCCCCTCCTGTAGGATGAAGAAATTAGTTAAACCTTCGGGGAGTGAATGTTGCCGGGTAATGCCTTTACGCGCGATAGTTTTTTCGCCGCTGGATGTATTTGTAATTTTATCAGATAGCGTAATAAGAAATTTATCGTCGGCTGTAATTGTCCGCTGAAAAGACAGCCCGTCTTTTTCATAGCCTAATATAACCGGACTATCTGTCGTAAGCGTTCCGCCTGAAAGGACTTGCCAGGGTGTATCTGAACCTGTTCCTCCATCAACACTGGCCCAGTTATCCATGACATAGGCGGATGTTTCAGCGCCTTCAGGTGTTAACAAGTTTACAAGGCCGTCTTCTGGCATGAGTGTTTTATTATAATCCTTGAGTGAGATATCGTCGAAGCGTGATCCTGTCGTCAGGAAGGAGCCCGTAAAACTGGGCGTATCGATTTGAACGCGGCTTCCTTTAGCGACTAATGCTTCGCGGGACTCAATAGGTTTGGGGGCTGTTTCGACTTGCTCAATAGCGGCATTCTCGGCATCTAGTGCTGCTTTGGCACGCGCTTGTTCGGCCACAGGTTTTCCAAAGAAGAACCAATATCCGAGAAGGACGAGTCCGGACAGGAACATCGCCATGAAAAAGTTTTTCTGATCGTCCATTATTCTCTCAACCGTTTCGATTCTTTTTAGTTATTTGGGTGTCCTGCGAGGCTTTTCAAGGCCTTTTGGGTATCGTCAAGTAAGGCGTCATAAGACCGCTTGGCTGTCTTGTCACGTGCGATAAAGACATAATCGGTACCACGTTCCCCCATTTGTGGTAAAACATCAAGACAGACAGAGCGTAAACGGCGCTTAGCCCGGTTTCGTATGACGGCGTTGCCGATTTTCTTTGTGGCTGTAAAGCCAACGCGAATAATCGTGTGATTTGGGTTTTTACGGGCTTGAATAACCAGGCCGCTACGGGCTTGATATCGTCCGTCTCTGACAAATAAAAACTCGGAACGCTTTTTGAGCAATCCGAGTTTTCCAAGCTTTTTCATAATGTTTAGGCGCGTAGGACACGCTTGAAGACTATCTTAGGCAGACAGTCTCTTACGGCCTTTTGCCCGGCGGCGTGCCAAGACAGCGCGGCCATTTTTCGTTGCCATACGGGCTCGGAAACCATGGCGGCGAGCGCGAACTATATTTGAAGGTTGAAAAGTACGTTTCATCGTAATCTCTACATATAAAGGCGGATTTATCCCGCAAACATCTCAAGACGGGGTCATTAAGGGCGGGATAGCATGAAGTCAAGCGTGATAAAGACTGAATGACCTTGTCACAATATATTATGCTTAAAACCCTTAAATAGAGAGTATCTAATTAACACATATTAATTAAATGAGCTGTCATCTCTTATTATCGGGCTCCTCATTACATTTATACTTAAATGCTCACACGTGTTGTCACTGAATTGCACGGATTTGTGAGGCATTGTGTGAAGCTTTTGGAAAAACTATAGTCTATATAAGCCCAAGAATTCAAATTGGAGATAATTATGAAACGCTCATTATTAATACTATCGACAGTCTTTACAATGCTTTCGGCCCCTGTTTTTGCTCAAACTAATTATGGATCAGGCAGTACAGGGTCTAGCGTTGTCCAAGCAGTCAATAGTCAAGCTTCACATGCTGCATTTACAAATATTTTGCAAAAATATGTAAGCGCGCCTGATGGTCAAGGGTTAAC
This sequence comes from uncultured Hellea sp., assembly GCA_964576765.1. GTDB lineage: Bacteria > Pseudomonadota > Alphaproteobacteria > Caulobacterales > Maricaulaceae > Hellea. The sequence goes on along the minus strand of CAZNWH010000002.1, from coordinate 43,407 downwards.
ACATTTCAACTATGGCGGTCTAAAGGCTAACCGAGCTGATAAAGCTGCGCTAGATAGCTATATCAAGTCACTTGAAGCAGTTAATCCTTCGTCTCTATCCACGAATGCGGCGATTGCCTATTATGCTAATCTTTATAATGCTGTGACGGTTCAAGTAGTTACAGAAAACTACCCTATTAAATCTATCAAGACTCTTGGGCCTTTGGGGTCAGGGCCTTGGAAGAAGAAATTGTTCACAATTAACGGTACGCCTGCTAGTCTAAACAATGTTGAGCATGATATAATGCGCAAACAGTTCCCGTCTCCTTACGTACATTATATGGTGAATTGTGCGAGTGTAGGATGTCCGAACCTTCTTGATAATGCTTGGGAAGCCGGAACTTTGGACGCCAATCGACGTAGGGCCGCCGCAGCTTATATTAATTCCCCGCGCGGCGTCCAAATTACGCCAAGAGGGTTGAAAATTTCTTCAATCTTTAAATGGTTTAAGGAAGACTTCGGCGGAAAGTCAGGCACCTTGAAACATATTCGTCAATATGCGCGTCCTGAACTTGCACAGGCCATTGATAATGGTGCGAAGATTGTTGACTATGGTTACGACTGGTCGTTAAACGAATAGGTATTATTCAATAAGCTATGGGGTTATAGGCCCCATAGCGGTATAGATTTCAGGTCAGTTGATCTTTGTTACAAGGCGTCTTTCCGATTAGGAGAAAATCATGGGTAAGTTGAAAAAATGGTTGCCTTTATTGGTTATTATAAGCGGCTTCGCATTTGCATATTTTATGGGCTGGTTCAAATATTTAAACCCGCAGCTCCTTGTCGAAAATGCAGATTATTTACAAAACCTTGTAAAAGATAATTTCCTATTAGTTTTACTCGGGTTCATTGCGCTTTACGCAATTCTTACGGTATTTATGCTTCCTGCTAGCATTTTAACCGTTGCGAGTGGTTTTCTTTTTGGTGTCTATGTAGGAGCGCCCGCTGTTGTTATTGGAGCGACGATCGGAGCCTGCGGTTTATTTATCGCGGCTAAGACATCACTTCAGGAAACGCTTAAGGGAATTGCAGGGCCATTTGTTTCCAAAATGGAAGCCGAATATAACGAAAGCCCGTTTTCATACCTCTTTACATTACGCCTTATTCCAGTTTTCCCATTTGCTGTTGCTAATATTGCTCCTGCGTTATTGGGCGCTAAATTTCGAGACTATTTGATCACAACGGCTTTGGGAATTATTCCTGGTACAGTCGCTTATTCTTTAATTGGGCATGGTTTACGTGAAACCCTAAAAGATGCAGGCGCAAACCCCGAAAACATTAATGTGGCTGACCTTATGGGAGCTACATTTGTTAATATGCTCCCGGCTTTCGGAATGTTGATTGCAGTTGCGCTAATTCCAATTATTTACAAAAAATTCTTCAAAAAATCAAACGCAGCTGCCTAACTCGACAGAGAGTTATTTAAGCTATTATACCTTAAAAGAGAGAAATTGCATCATGTCTAAAACTACTTACGATGTTGATATATGTATTATAGGTGCGGGCTCTGCAGGCCTATCGATTGCTTCTGGCGCTGCCCAATTAGGACGCTCTGTCGTTCTCTTTGAAGCTGGCGAAATGGGTGGAGATTGCCTCAATGCAGGATGTGTGCCGTCCAAAGCTTTCCTCAAAGCGGGTAAACTGGCACAAGCTCGGCGCGAAGGCGCGAATATGGGGCTGAAACCTGTCGAACCTGTGATTGATTTCGCCGCCGTTAAAGCTCATGTTAAAGACGTTATTGCGACTATTGCGCCTGTCGATAGCCAAGAGCGTTTTGAAGGTCTTGGCTGTACGGTAATCCGCGAGTTTGCAAGTTTTAAAGATGCTAAAACGGTACACTCTGATACCACAGAAGTTAAAGCGAAACGTTTTGTTATTTGTACGGGTTCACGGGCTTCCGCTCCTCCAATTCCAGGACTTAAAGATGTGGATTTTCTGACCAATGAAGAAATTTTTGACATACCAGAGCTGCCTAAGCATTTATTGGTTATTGGCGCTGGTCCAATCGGTCTTGAGCTTGGTCAGACCTTTCGACGTTTTGGTTCTAAAGTCACAATCGTTGATATTGCACCGCCTTTAGGCCGGAATGAGCCTGAGCACGCGCAAGTTCTCGTTGATGCGCTTAAAGCAGAGGGCATTGAGTTCATGACACCTGCAAGTACAAAAAATATTCGTCAAAAAGGAAAATCTGTTGAGATCGAACTTGAAGACGGTACAGTCTTGAAAGGCTCGCACTTGCTTGTAGCGGCTGGTCGTGGTCCAATCGTCGAAGGTCTTGGTCTCGAGAATGCAGGAATCACATATGATCGCCGTGGGATTGATACGGATGATTATTTACGCACCTCTAACAAAAAAGTTTACGCAGCTGGCGATGTGGCCAAAGGCATGGGAGGCTTAACACATGCGGCAGGTCACCATGCGGGAAAACTTATTACAAATTTTTATTTCATGCCGCCTCTGATTGGCAAACTTTTTTCAAAAGCGACTACGAATCGTATGCCGGCTGTGGTCTATTCCGAGCCTGAGATTGCGAGTATTGGTTTATCCGAAAAAGCGGCGCGTGAGAAATATTCCGACGTCCGTGTTGTGCATTGGGAGTTTGAAGAAAATGACCGCGCGATTGCTGAACGTCACACAGCGGGAGGTGTAAAAATTGTTGCGCGTAAGAACGGCACGATTGTCGGCGGCTCTATTGTCGGCGATTACGCAGGTGAGATTATCCATATGCTTTCCGTGGCCATGACAAATAAGGTGAAAATCTCCGGCCTTGCCCAAATCATTTCGCCATATCCAACACGAAGCGAAGCAGTCAAGCGTGCCGCAGGATCTTGGTATACGGCGACGATTTTTGGCCCTAAAGCCAAATGGTTTGCAGGATTTTGGACGAAATTTCACTAGGGTTTTTCTAGAGCCCGGGTTAAACCGTATTTATGGTGGACGGTTTTATTTCACGGCGATTATCGGGCAAATTATTGCTTATGACGATTGGGTTCGTCATGCTTGCCGAATTGGTCATTTTTATTCCCTCTGCTGCGATGTTCAGACAGGATTGGCTGACAGAGCGCGCCCAGCAGGCAGGATTATTGGCACAGGCTTTAACGGGCGTGCCGGATTACCAAGCCAGTGAAATTCTGACTCAGCAATTTATGCAAGATACAGATGTCACGATGATGTCGGCGAAAAGGAATGGTATGAGCGAATTTATGCTCGGCCACCCGCCCGAAACAGAAAAGGTCAAGGTCATTGATTTACGTGAAGAAAAGGGCTTACCGCGTTTCCGCGATGCTTTTGGTTCATTTTTTGGAAGTGATAATAGATTTTTGCGTATTTTATACCCCTCGCCTGTTGCAGGACAAGATGCGCTTGAGCTGATTATTCCTGAGACAAAATTACGATGGGCCATGCAGGATTATTTTAAACGTATTTTTTGGCTATCTATAGTTATAGCCTTAATAACTGGACTGTTGATTTACTTAGCTATGTTATTCATGATTATCCGTCCAATTGAAAAATTAGCCCAAGGGCTGTCTGATTTTAGGGAAGATCCAGAAAAACGAAGGGCTAATCTAACCCCTACGAAACGTAAAGATGAAATTGGTCAATTGGAACGAGAGTTTCATGATATGAAACAAAGTGTGCGATCAAGTTTTAAACAACGCGAACGTCTGGCCACTTTAGGCATGGCCGTTGCTAAGATTAATCATGACCTTCGCAATGTCTTAACGTCGGCCTCACTTGTGTCTGATCGTTTGGCCTCAGATCAGGATGAACGCATATCTAATATGGGTGGCCGTCTTACACGAGCGATTGACCGCGGCGTTAAATTAACCGGAGATGTTCTTAATTATAGCCAAAGCGGACGTGAAAATGTTGAATATGAGAGCGTCCGTATTTCTTTTCTTTTAGGCGAGGTCGCAGGAGATACTTTGGATAATTTTGGGTCTGGGCCGCGTAAAATTAATTTTATCAATAAAGTGCCCAGCGATTTAACAGTGAAGGCAGATTCAGATCATAGTTACCGTATTTTCCAAAACCTCTTTCGTAATGCAGCACAGGCCATGGCGGGTATGCGTGAGGATGGGGCTCAGCGCGATTTAACAGTCGAAGCCGTTCCGTCAGGGGATAAAACAACAATCCGAATTATTGATACAGGCCCAGGACTTCCTGAAAAGGCGAAGAATAACCTGTTTAAAGCTTTTGCCGGATCAAGCGGCCATGGGAATACGGGGCTTGGACTGACAATTTCTAAAGAACTTGCCAAAGACCAAGACGGTGATTTGCTTTTGGAAAGCACGGGCGAACAGGGGACAATTTTTAACGTTACGCTCCGCCTAACTTAAAATTTATATTAAATTTAATCATTTTAAGAACTGTTCCTGCTGGCAAGCCTTTACGCTAGTCACATAATCCGTCATGGAATTATATCCATGGAGGCAATGTGAGCGTAACGCGCAAAGATAAGCAGGTGATACAGCACTGGTTGGAAAACCAGCGGGGTAAACCGCAATATCGACCTGCGCCTACAGCTGGTATTGCCGTTGCAAAAATCGTTAGGCCGTTGTCAAAAAAATATAGTGGAGGCTCTTCTGCCGCCATGCTCAATAATAATTGGTCTGAAATAGTAGGTGTTCGCTGGGCTAAAATATCAAAACCAGTTAAATTTACAACTGGCCGAGAGGGACGGACATTAGTTATCTCTGCGCCGGGCGCGGCTGCCACGCTCATTATGGCGGCCAGTGGCCCTATCATTGATCGGCTAAATACGCATTTGGGGGTCGGACATATAGTAAAGCTTCGCCTGATACAGAGTAAATTGAAAACAGATATAAACCCGACAGGTGCCAGAAGAGGGCTGAGCCCTCGCCAAGAAGATTACCTGCAAGAGGGGCTTTCAAATTTAGCTGAAGGCGGGTTAAAACAAGCCTTAAGTAAACTTGGCCGTGGAGTGTTAACCGATGAAAATTAAACGGACATTGGCATCAGCTATAGGGGCGTTGAGTATTTTACCTTTTTCGGTTTTGGCTCAGGACGTCCCTCTTTCGAAAGCGATTGATAAGGCCCAAACTGCGGTTAAAGAAGTTGAAGCGGAAGAGCAAACCGAAACAGAAGACCATAGTGGACATGATGATGAAGTAGCATCAGATATAGATGTTAAAGACGTAGAGTTTGCGTTTACAGAAGCGCCTGATGATCACGTATTGGGCGATGATAAAGCTGCGATCACGATAATTGTTTATGCATCAGTAACGTGCTCTCATTGCTCTGATTGGTTTACCGACCAGTGGCCTGTTCTGAAAAAAGACCTTATAGAGAGCGGCATCATCCGTTTTGTACTGCGCGAGCTTCCAACACCTCCTGCGCAAATGTCCATGGTCGGATTTATGATGGCTGAATGTGCCCCCGAAAACGATTATTTTGATGTTGTTCAATATCAGATGGAAAATCAAATGATGATGTTCAAGCAAGCTGAAAAGGGTCAAGCTAGGGAAGAATATGATAAGGTCGGAAAATTGGCGGGATTAGAAGATCGGGATGCGATACAAGCCTGTTTGGAAGATAGGGATAAACTTGCTCACATCCATTTAAATTCTAACCGAGCGACAGCGGCTAAAGTTCAAGGCGTTCCTGCTTTTTTTATTAATGGTGATATCTATAAAGGGGATCAAACTGCTGAAGCGCTTACAAAGCTCGTTTTGGACATGAACGAGAAGGGGCTGTCTCAAATCCCCACGACGCTTCCTTAGGGAAACACTTTTAGAACTTAAAACCCTTCGGATTCAGGTAAAAAGATTTCACGCTTGCCGCCGGATCCGCTGGGGCCAATCATGCCTTCATCTTCCATGCGCTCAATCAGGTCCGCTGCTCGGTTATATCCAATTGATAGCTTTCGCTGAATATAGCTGGTTGAGGCTTTTCGGTCTCGCGCAACAATGGCTACGGCTTGATCAAAGAGAGAATTGCCGTCACCGCCCGTGCTCTTGCTTGCATTGTCTTTCGGATCTTCACGTTCGGTCGTGATATCATCGAGATAGCTTGGCGCGCCTTGAGCTTTGACAAAGGCCGCAATTTTTTCAACTTCGCCGTCAGAGACAAATGGCCCATGTAAGCGGCGAGGCCGCCCCGTGCCCATAAAGAGCATATCGCCATTGCCGAGTAATTGCTCTGCGCCTTGCTCGCCCAAAATGGTACGGCTGTCGATCTTTGATCCGACGCGGAATGAAATACGGGTTGGAAAGTTGGCTTTAATGGTGCCTGTAATAACATCAACAGAGGGACGCTGCGTTGCCATAATCATATGGATGCCCGCAGCCCTCGCCATTTGGGCAAGGCGCTGGACGGAACCTTCAATATCCTTTTTTGCCACCATCATTAGGTCTGCCATTTCATCGATAATGACAACGATAAAGGGCATGACTTCAAATTCCATTTCCTCAGTTTCATATTCAGGCTCGCCAGTTTCTTTATTATAACCCGTCATGACTGTGCGTGACAGGGTTTCTCCGCGGGCTTTAAACTCGGCCACTTTTTCATTAAATCCTGCCATGTTCCGCACGCCAACCTTAGCCATTTTACGGTAGCGATCTTCCATTTCTCGGACTGTCCATTTCAACGCTACAACCGCTTTTTTGGGCTCGGTGACGACAGGGGCTAATAAATGCGGCGCGCCGTCATAAACCGAAAGCTCCAGCATTTTTGGGTCTATCATGATGAATTTACACTCATCGGGCGTGAGCTTATACATAAGCGATAAGATCATGGCGTTAACGCCAACAGACTTACCAGATCCGGTTGTCCCTGCGATCAACAGATGTGGCATCTTGGAGAGATCAGTCACGAAAGGGACACCGCCAATGTCTTCGCCAAGAATGAGGGGTAAAGCGGCGTCTGAATGTGTGAATGTTTCGGAATTTAACATATCTCGCAGCCAGACTGTTTCGCGGCGTCGGTTAGGGAGCTCAACCCCCATGGCGTTGCGGCCTGGAACGACCGCAATACGCGCCGATTGCGCGCTCATATTTCGAGCGATATCATCGGATAAATTAATCACGCGTTGCGATTTAACCCCTGGAGCAGGTTCAAATTCAAAAAGCGTTACAACAGGCCCTGGACTGACAGCACCCATTTCGCCCTCAATACCATAATCACCCATAACTTTATGAAGGTTAGCTGAAGCCCGATGCAATGCGCCTTCATCTGTAATTGCGGACCGCGGTGGTGGCGTTTTCAAAAGATCAATTCCGGGAAGAATAAAATCAGAGCCTTCTGGAAAGTGGAACTCGGGTTTCTTAGTGCGAGCCTTACGTTTTTTAACCGATTTTGGCGGTTCAGATTTTTTAGGTTTAGGCGCAAGTATAGCCGTAGGTGCAGGGGCAAGGGTGTCTGGAACATCGCGGTAGAGATTATCTATAGAATCTGTATTATCTAAAGGTTCGATGTAACTACGCTTGAACAAGCGTCTAAATAAATTACCAAAAAAGACCGCCATGTTGTCAATGCCTATACGGATATAAGCCCAAACAAGACCTGCAGCATCCCAGACGTCAATCAAATCTTTTCTAACGATATTGAGAAAACATCCCAGACAAAACCCACCTGCTATAAAGGTAAGCAATGCAACGACGATGCCGGAAATGGGTAGGTTGAAGTGATCGAAAAACCCTTTGAAGTTTAAATAGATTCCATCGCCAATCCATCCGCCAAGGCCGCTTGCCAAGGGCCAACTTTGCGGGATTGGAAAAGCAGAAAATGTTGCAGTTCCAAAAATAACAGCGCCAAACCAGATCAAAAACCTACGGGCGGTATCTAGTTTTGAGGATTTAGCTCGCGGTCGGAATATGCCGCGTATTCCGGCAAAGAGCGTAAGTCCTGAGGCTAATAGACTGCCCCAACCAAGGACCTGTAATAATAGGTTGGACAGATTTGCGCCCGGCCGTCCCAACATGTTTTGAATCTGTCCTATCCCAGCAGTATCCCCTGTCGTGTCAAAGGGATTATAGGTTAGTACGGCAATTAAGGTGAAAGCGCCTAACCCGCATAAGACTAAAGATAGAACTGCCCTCTTAAGCGCTCCTCCGGAAGACATGTTTAAGTCTTCCATTAACGCATGGGCATAACCCGCATCATATTCTGTAGCAGTTGCACTAGGCGGCATGAGTGTCCTCGACTTATATTTGGTTAAGAGAATGTGAAGACTGGATGTAAAGATGACGTTAAGACAGCTTAAAAATTTGGTAAAAACGCCTCATAGCTAAAGTCTGAAAGACTCTTTAGATTGAACCGTATGGAAATGGATTATGATATCATCATAATAGGAGCTGGCCTTGTCGGCCTGACGGCGGCGTTGGCCTGTGCCTCAAAAGGGGTAACAATAGCCTTGATTGATTCCGTGCATCCTGGACAGGCTCGGGCAGATGGACGGGCCTCCGCTATTGCGGCCAGTAGCTATAGGCTCCTTGAAAACTTAGGCATAAAAGATGCCTTGTTTGATAAAACCCAACCCATATCAGATATGCTAATTGCCGACGGCGGTATTGACCATGTCTCGCCTTTGACTCTGCATTTTGATGGCGAAGCCATTAATGGCCCTACGGGCTATATGATTGAAAATGATTTTTTACGCGGTGCATTATTATCAGCAGTAGAGGCGCATGATGATATTGATCTATTAGCGCCCAGAGAGTTTGTTGAGAGCCAGCGAACCGTCGCTGGTGTCACGGTTTCCTTCATTGATCAGACAAAGATCACGGGTTATTTGCTTGTAGCCGCAGATGGCCGAAATTCGGCACTACGAAAATCAGCGGGTATCGGCGTGTCAAACCATAACTATTCTCAAAAAGCTTTGGTCACGACGTTTTGTCACGAATTCCCGCATGACGCCGTCGCTCATCAAATATTCTTTCCCGGGGGCCCTTTGGCTCTTCTACCTCTAACTGAAAATCGTATGAGTATTGTGTGGTCGGATAAAGCAGGCGCTATTGATGCAGCTTTTGTTCTCACAGAAGAGGCCTTTTTGGCTGAACTCCACCGCCGTATAGGGGGGCTTTTAGGGCAGATGTTTCTCTGTGCTCCGCGTCAAGTATTTCCACTTAGCCTTCAAATGGCTGATAGCTATACGCAGAACCGCTTAGCCCTCATTGGGGATGCAGCTCATGCTATTCACCCTCTGGCCGGGCAGGGGCTTAATATGGGTTTTCGCGACGGTGCGGCTCTGGCTGATGTCGTGTTTAAGGCCCGGTCTGTAGGACTAGATATAGGCGGCACAGATTTGGATGATTATGCTGTCTGGCGTAATTTTGACAATCAGATGTTGGCTATGAGCACTAATATTCTAAATGCTCTGTTTTCTAATAACTTTGCCCCGCTTAAGCATGCCAGACGTCTTGGATTGACGGCGCTTAATCGCACGCAGGCCCTTAAAACAGTTTTCATGAAAGAAGCCTCTGGACAGCTCGGAGATTTACCCAGCCTATTGCGTTAAGGTGACAAAAAGATGACTGGTTTAGGTTCTATAAAACGTCTAATCTAAACGCGTTCAAGTTAGGTTCATCTTCTAATCAATAATATTCAACCCAATTATTGGGCTGATAGCCTACATATTTCGGTACCGGACATTGCGCCCCGTTTCGGTATCGTCGCCTCGTTATTTTCGGATAACGAGGCACTTTTATTTGAACGGGTCACTTTATTTTCAGAGTGCCATCTTGGACTTCAAAGATTTGAGCGCGCTTATCAAAGGCTTCAAAAAGCGAAGCATCTGTTCCGGTCATGAAAAGTTGAGTTCCAAGCGCGATCAATTCCTCGATTAAAGCAGCTCTGCGGTCTATATCAAGATGGGCTGCAACTTCGTCGAGCAAAAGGATAGGTTTTAAAGCTGATTGTGCGCGAGCATGGGCTAATATTAATCCGATAAGTAACGCTTTCTGCTCTCCGGTAGAACAATCTTCTGCAGGCATGTCTTTGGCGGCATGGCTTACTTTAAGGTCAGAGCGATGTATTCCGCGTAAAGTTCGGCCTGCGCGCTGATCTATAGCTCTATTGTGTGCCAAATCCATGCGGATATGATCTTCTACATCAGCAAACCCTAAACCACTTTGAAATTTTTCTTCAGCCTCACCTTCGAGATTTAAAGCAGATCTCGGGAATACATCGTTGGACTTATCTTGCGCCCGACTGTCAATTTCATCGATCAAGCGCGAAACTGTATAGGCACGGGCTTGGGCAACTTTAGCGCCGTAAGTCGCCATATCCGTTTCCAAAGCCTCATACCACCCAACATCAGTAATACCGTCAGATAAAAGACGATTGCGTTCTGATCGTGCTTTTTCATATCGCAAGCTTGACATGCCATGGGACGGGGAATGAATGAGAGAGAAACGGTCTAGGAATTTACGACGATCTGAGGCGGGACCTGTAAAGAGGCGGTCTTGGGCTGGCGTTAGCCATATCAGTGTGAGTAATTGTCCGAGCTGTGAGCCTGTCGCATTTTTCCCATCCAGACGAATAAGGCGGCGGCGAGGATGTTCAGGGACTTGTCCGACTGAAATACGCGTATCGCCAATATCGGCGTTCACGCCCCAAGCGGGCGCTATATTTCCGTTATCTCTACGGGCTAAATCTTCCATACGTGCTCGTCTTAAGCCACGTCCTGGAGACAAAAATGATATAGCTTCCATGAGATTTGTTTTCCCAGCCCCATTAGCGCCAAATAAAACAACAGGTTTGCCTGAAAAATTGACGTCCAGAGACGCGTAAGACCTGAAATCAGTACAACGGAGGCTGGATATATAAACCATAACCTCTCTTAAGTTCTTTAAACGCGTAGGGGCATTAAGACAAAAAGCGCACCTGTATCTTCGGAGTCTTTTACTAATGCCGGAGAGGCTGGACCGTCGAGGAGAAAAGTAGCATCCCGGCCTTCAATTTGTCCGGCAACATCTAAAAGATATTTGGCGTTAAATCCTATTTCCAGCGGTTCAGATCCATAATCTACCATTAATTCTTCATGGGCGTTACCACTTTCGGGGTTATTCACGGTCAGGGTTAAATTATCTTGAGATAAGGCGATCTTAATGCTGCGAGATTTTTCAGCTGAAATCGTTGCGACGCGGTCAACGGCATCTGCAAAAATCTTATTGTCTATGGTGAGCTCTTTTTCATTTCCTTTAGGAATGACGCGTTCATAATCAGGGAAAGTTCCATCGATTAATTTTGACGTTAGAATGGCTGATCCATAATTGAACCGGATTTTAGCTTCGGATACAGAGATCGCAACCTCATCCCCACCACCGTCAATTAAGCGGCGTATCTCGGCCACTGTTTTACGTGGAATAATAACACCCGGAAGGTCTTTGGCTCCCGCAGGAAGGTCCATTTCAGCCAATGCCAAGCGGTGACCGTCTGTTGCGACAGCTCTGAGAAGGCCATCATGAGCGTGGATATAAATACCATTGAGATAATAACGAGTTTCTTCCGTTGATATGGCAAAGCGGGTTTTATCTATCATCCGGCAAAGGGCTTCAGCCTTTAGAACAAAACTATGCGTAAAGCCATCAGCTGTCATTTTTGGAAAATCACCTGAGGGCAAAAGAGGGAGCGTAAAATGTGAACGTCCGGCATCCACGTCCAGGCGATCTTCTGCGTTGATTTTGAGAGACACTTGTGCGCCATCAGGTAGCTTACGCGCAATATCATAGAGTGTATGAGCTGGAGCTGTAATTTGACCGGGCGCCCCGATATCGGCCTGAGTATCCTCAGAAATTTCTATATCTAAATCAGTGGCAACTAAAGTGACTTTGCCGTCTTCTGCGTTCATTAAGACATTCGATAATATTGGGATCGTATTCCGGCGTTCCACGACATTTTGGACATGTCCGAGCGCTTTTAAAAGCGCAGCGCGTTCAATTGATAATCTCATCAGCCTGCCTAAAGTCTATCTTTGTTGAAAAAGCTCTTCGCGTAGAAGATCTATTCTAGCGCTATAACATAGCCTAACAAGTGAATTTGCCAAGTGGATAAGTGTTAAGCGCAGACGTAAAATAATCTATCGCTTAAGGGCGGCTTCGACAGATTCGATTTGGGCATTGAAAGCGCCATCCTCAAGGCGAAGCGAGTCTATTCGCTTTACAGCATGCATGACTGTGGTGTGATCACGTCCGCCAAAGCGGCGTCCAATGTCAGGTAGCGAGCGTTTTGTCATTTTTTTGGACAGATACATGGCGACTTGCCGAGGCCGCGCAATCGCCCGGGCGCGACGTTTAGAGACCATATCGGTTAAAGTCACGCGAAATTCGTCACAAACGGCGCGCTGAATACGGTCAACAGTGAGGCGTTGCCCTGCCGTGTAGCGCGAATCTGAGAGTGTTTCCTGCACGGTTTCAAGGGTTATAGGTGTACCTAAAAATTCGCTTTGGGCCACAATTTGATTGAAAGCGCCTTCAAGGTCGCGAGGTGTTGCGTTCATACGGGCGGCCAAGTGGTCACGGGCATTTTGCGGTATGGCTAAGGTTGCATTGCCATTAGCGCGGCGGCGGGCAATTAAACGGTCTAAAATGCGTAAACGAAGCTCATAGTCTGCAGCACTTATTTTGCAGACAAGGCCTGATGAAAGGTAAGATTTGAGCCGTTCCGAAGCCTTTTCAATTTTATCCGGATGCCGGTCCGCAGCGATTAAAATTTGTCGTCCTTGATCAACGAGCGAAACAAGGGTGTGTAACAATTCTTCTTGTGAGCCAGGTTTGTCCGCAATGAAATGGGCGTCATCGATGATTAAAAGATCAACATCTCGCAGGGAAGATTTAAAAGCCTCAATTGCGTCACGTCCAGCCCCCCGAACAGAGCTGACAAAGGCACTCACAAAATCTTCTGAGCTAATTAATTTTACGCGGTGAGTTGGGTCTGTGTGTTGAACGGCATGTTCGATAGCATATAAAAGATGTGTTTTCCCCATACCATTACTGCCGTGAAGGACAATAGGATTATATTGGGCTGCGCGGCAGCTTGAAATTTGTCGAGCTACCGCAAAAGCTAGCTCATTGGAGGCTCCAACAACGAAATTGTCAAAGGTAAATCGGCCACGTGGACTTTCTACGTTTTTCGGTGGATTAGATGTAACGGGCGTCGTGATTTTTGTTTTTTCCGACTTTTTCGCAGATGGCCTCGGAGCCGGGATAGGCGCACCAGCCGCTGCTGAAAACATAATATCTCGTGGCGGAGCGACCATATCGTGTTTTTTCCATAATCGTCGAACCGTTTCCGCATATTGGCTTTCAATTTTTGACGCGATAAAGCGTGTAGGTGCACTGAGCGTAACAATACGGTCTGTGGCTGATGATACTCTGAGTCGGGCTGTCCAAGATCTGTGAACATTGGCGCCCAGAGCATAAGCGAGATCATTTCTGACCTTGGCCCATGTATTATGGGCGCTCTGTAGAGGGGGTTCGCCTGTATACAGATCCGGTGTGACTGCGTGAGCATCTGAAATGTTATTATCAGTCACACGCACTAGTCATAACTCCACACTGTACCAGAGGGCTTAAACTCTAAGCCCTTGTATTATATAATAATTTATGGATACTGCTTAGGTGATGAACTCACACAAGCAGGTTTCCCCTCGGCCAGAACTACTGAAAATACATCCTATAGAGTTCTGTCTACTCCCCTTATAAACCGACTCTTTTGCCGTCCGTCAACCGTGAAAAACTGCAATGTCGATATCATTTTTAGTTGACAAGAAAAAACTGTGGAATCGCAAAGAACTAGGAAAAAACTTTTTTACATTTTTTATAGTTTTATTACAGCCCTGTGGAAAACTCACTAGCACTGTGCTTTTTGAGGCTTACATATATAGGTACGTTAAATTTTAGGCATAAAAAAAACCGAAGGAAGACCGTCGGTTTTAAACTTAATGGCGCGTGGATATTAAAATTTTAGCCAATCGCTTTGACTCGCTTGCTTAAGCGCGAAATTTTCCGTGAAGCAGTATTTTTATGATACACGCCTTTGCTGACGGCTCTCATCATAGCAGGCTCTGCAAGCTTTAAAGCTTCAGCTGCGGTCTTTTTATCACCTGCAGTTATGGCATCTTCTACTTTGCGCAGATTTGAACGAACTAATGTCCGGCGCGACTTGTTAACAGCCGTTTTGCGGGCCATTTTTCGTACATTTTTCTTGGCAGATGAAGTGTTTGCCATAATTTCCTCAGTTTTTGCTGCTCTTAGAGGCAGACTTGAATTCCAAGCGCCGCCTATAGCTACCTAGTCATAGCACGTCAACAGTCCTTTTTCAGGCTACTTATTTTTGAAATGGGGTTTTCTTTTCTCCGAAAAGGCGGCCATACCTTCTTTTTGATCTTCTGTTGTGAACATGCTTTGGAATAATCTGCGCTCGAAACGTAGACCTTGGGTCAAGTTCATTTCAAAAGCCGCATTTACGGTTTCTTTGGTCATCATGGCGATAGGTTGACTTTGGGCTGCAATTTTACCTGCCGCTTCTTTCACGGTATCCATTAAATCATCCAGTGGAACAACTCGCGCGACAAGGTTAGAAGAGAGCGCGTCTTTGGCAGTCATCATATGTCCCGTCAGGCACATATCCATAGCTTTTGATTTACCTATGGCGCGAACGAGGCGCTGTGTACCGCCCATTCCCGGCATAACCCCTAAATTTATTTCGGGTTGACCAAATTTGGCATTATCAGCCGCGATGATGAAATCGCACATCATCGCAATTTCACATCCCCCGCCTAGCGCGTAGCCTGCAACAGCGGCGATAATAGGTTTACGGAACCGTTCAATAGCTTGGTGGTTTTTGGTAAATGTGTCTGACTGATAGATATCAATATAATTATTATCGGCCATTTCTTTAATATCTGCTCCGGCGGCGAAGGCTTTTTCAGATCCGGTTAAAATTACACAGCCTATGGCGGCATCTTTTTCTAATGCGGCGAGAGCGTTGGCAACCTCAGCCATCATGGGCGTACAGAGTGCATTTAGAGCTTTGGGTCGGTCAAGGCGGATTGTTGCTACGCCACCTTCTTTTGTAAGCTCTATCATATCATAGCCCATAAAGGCCTCCATATAGTTTGGGGGGCATGTACACGGCTCGAAACCCTCCTGCAATAACATAAATGCGATAGTTATATCTGACAGATCGTGCAATAAAAACTGCTACGTCCGCTTTGAATTATACGTTTGATAGGCTCATTGCAGCTATTACAAGGCTCTCCCTCGCGGCCATAGACAGAAAAACTATGTTGGAAATAGCCAAGATTACCTTCTGTATTGGCAAAGTCTCTCAGGGATGAGCCGCCAGCTTCGATCGCTTCGCTTATTGTGTCTTTAATATGAATGGTTAGGCTTTCGGTTTCTGCGATGGTTAATCCTCCTGCAGCGCGGCATGGTGATATGTTCGCACGATAAAGGGCTTCGCAGACATATATGTTCCCAAGTCCTGCGACAATGCGTTGATTGAGAAGCGCTGCTTTGATCTTGCTTTTTTTACCCTCAAGCCGCGCGCGTAGGTCCGGGGCGTTAAATCCATTCCCCATGGGTTCAGGCCCGAGATTATCAAGGCGATAAGGTTCATCCTTCCTTACCAGCTCCATAAAGCCAAAACGGCGCGGATCATTAAAAGTCACGCGCGCGCCGCCACTCATTTTGAAAATGACATGATCATGTTTAGGATTGGTCGTGTGACTATGGATAAACTGACCTTGTACATCATGATCTATTGTAAATCGTCCACTCATGCCCAAATGCATAAACAGGCGTTCACCAGAGGAGAGCTGTGCTTGTAAAAATTTGGCGCGGCGTGTGAGGGATGTCAGAGTCGTCCCTTCAATGCGTTCTATAAAATCATCGGCAAATGGAAAGCGTAAACCTGGACGGTTAAGCTGAACGCTATCAAAGACAAAGCCTTCCATAACTGGGGTCAAGCCCCGCCTAACAGTTTCGACTTCTGGAAGTTCTGGCACGCCTTATCTTTAAATCAGGCTTTAGCAGGCCCCGTGCTGACAGCCACCATGGCCGCGCGTAATGTGCGATCTCCCAGCGTAAAACCAGTTTGCATGACGGTGGCAACGTTACCTTTATCTTCGTCAGAGGGAATATTAGCTACTGCCTGGTGGACATTGGGGTCGAATTTTGAACCGGTCCCTGGCACAGCGCGCACCCCGTGCCGCGATAAAATCATAATAAGATCTTTTTCGGTCAGCTCGATACCCTCCATGAGGTTTTTGGCATTATCGCCTAAATCCTCTTTAGCTTTCCCGTCTAGAGTTTGAAGCGCGCGCGAGAGATTATCATGGACGGCCAGCATATCGACGGCAAAGCGCTCAATACCATAAGTCTTGGCTGCGATCACTTCGCGCTCGGCACGTTTCTTGACATTTTCGGCATCGGCCATAGCTCGCAGAGCTTGATCTTTAAGGTTAGCAAGCTCAAGCTCAAGCTCTTCAATACGTTTTTCAGGCGTGGTTTCTTCTTGCTCATCGCCTTCTTCTCGCTGATTCACACCATCCATTTCCCGATCTATCGCTTGCTGTAGGGCATCCAACTCCGCATCTGAAGGCAAGCCATCAGCGTCGAGTTCCATTTCGGGAATTTCGATATCTTTTTTCTTTTTACCGGCCATGTTATCCTCGTGCCTATCGTTTATCGCCGAGCCAGCGGCCCACCAATTGCGCGGTGTAATCTACCATCGGAATGACCCGCGCATAATTAATCCGTGTGGGGCCAATCACGCCGACTGCCCCGATAATACTTTGTGTCGCATCACGGTAAGGCGCGATGACAACACTTGATCCCGACAAAGAGAATAAAGGGTTCTCTGTGCCGATGAAAATTTTCACCCCGTCTGCTGTTTCGGCGCGGTCCAAAAGGCTGATAAGCTCTTCTTTGCGCTCCAAATCTTCAAACAACATTCGGATGCGCTCCAAATCGGTCTGCGCTTCCAAATTGTCAAGTAATTGTGCGCGTCCACGTACAATTAATGAGCGCTCGGATGTAGATCTTTCGCCTTTAAGTGATCCATTGCCAGACCAAGAAGCCAGGCCCTGCTTAATTAGGCTCTCGGCCGCTTTGTCGATTTGCGCTTTACCAGCTGTAATCTCCTCCAAAATATCGGCGCGCGCTTCATCGAGGCGGCGGCCTTTCAGCCGGGCCGAGAGGAAATTACCGGCCCGTTCCAGCGAGGCTGGAAGTAGCCCTTCGGGACGTGGCATCAAGCGGTTTTCAACATGGCCATCTTCATAGACTAATACAACCAAGGCTTGATGTTCATCCAGATTGACAAATTCCACATGTTTAAGCGCCTCTGCTGTTTTGGACGGAGAGGATGGCGTAAGAACAAGCCCCGCCCCGCCAGCTAGTCCGGCCAACATACCGGAGGCTTGCTCAAGCATCTGTTCAGGCGCCCCGCCCGAAGCGGCTAAGCGTGCCTCCAAAGAGCGGCGTTCTTTTTTGGACAAATCCCCGATCTCCAAAAGCCCGTCGACAAAGAGGCGTAGACCTGCCTGTGTTGGAATTCGCCCCGCACTGATATGGGGGCTATCGAGCAGCCCAAACCTTGTTAAATCTGCCATGGTGTTGCGAATAGTTGCCGGGGATAAAGCCCGTCCGCCTGAGAGCGCCAATGTTCGAGATCCGACAGGGACACCGGTCTCCAGGTAGCTTTCAACAATATCACGAAAAATATCACGTGCACGGGCATCCAAATCCGTGAGCGACATATGCGGAGAAGGAAATGTCATAGGGAATGATATGTGGAGCAAAGCGCTGCGGGTTTCAAGTCTGCTAACGTCTATTACAGTTTTCAGTTATGAAAAAGATGTTATATGTCCGGCCCGTCTTTGGGTGGGGCGCTCGATATTATATTTTTGGGCCAGATAATTTTCGAGATCAGAAAGGCTCATAGGCTTTGCGTAAAAATAGCCTTGACAATATCTGACCCCCATCATCATTAAGAGTAGTTTTTGTTGAAGTGTCTCAACCCCTTCAACAATGACAAGATTGGATGTGGTCTTAGCTAAGTTTACGATCGCTTCTAAAAAGGCAAAAGCCTTGAGGTCTTCAATATCCCTGACGAATGATTGATCAATTTTCAAAGTCATACTATCCAAATTATTGAGCCGCTGAATGGAAGAATAGCCCGTTCCGAAGTCGTCAATTGCGACGGCATATCCGGCTGACTTCAGAGTTTGAATCTGTTCATCCGTGCTGTGTTCATTCAAGATGGTAGATTCTGTGATTTCTGCATTGATTGTTAATCCGCTTGTATGGGCGCGGTTTAGGGCTGCTGTTATACGGTTGATGTTTTTTAACTGGATGGGTGAGATATTTATATTTATATAGGGATTTATGTCGCTTGCGATGAATATATCGCGGATTTCACTAGCCTCTGTCGCGATGGAGTCACATAGATGATCTGTGATATCATCTATAAGACCTGATGCCTCGGCGATAGGAATAAAGATGTCGGGGGGTATATTGTCACCCGCTTTATTTTTTAACCGGATCAAGGATTCAAAGCCGACTGGCTTGTCAGTCATTAAGTCAATAATCGGTTGATAAACTACGGACAGGAAATTTGTTTCAAGCCCTTCTTGAATGGCTTGTTCAATATTTTGTTTAAACTGCAATTTGGATTGAAGGGTTTCATCAAAAACAAGAGTATTGGTACCTGTTTTCAGGGCTTCACGTATCGCTACATCGGTATATGATAATTGGTTGTGATTATTTAAGTGGGGATCCAAAATGGTTGCGCCGATGACAAATGGAGGCAGTTTCGTACCTAAATTTAAATTCGCCATAATGCTTAATTCGGCATGCATATTATGAACGATGGAGTGTAGGTCGTC
The DNA here is from genome assembly GCA_964576765.1 of uncultured Hellea sp. Taxonomy (GTDB): domain Bacteria; phylum Pseudomonadota; class Alphaproteobacteria; order Caulobacterales; family Maricaulaceae; genus Hellea. Next base: position 24,515 of record CAZNWH010000002.1, on the reverse strand, counting down.
TTTATTTCCTGAATATTCTATCGATGCCGCCGCGCTTAGATGGGAAAGCCGTCCCATTTTTTTGATTTTAACATTACGCATAGTTGCTATGCTTGGGATGCATTTAAAAAAGCGATTATATATATTATTTGGATCCGTAATATCTGTTGCTCTAACCTCAATTAGGGCATGTGTGGTTCCTGTGGATTTGTTTTTAGCTTGGCTTAAAAACTTCAAAATACTTTGCAAGAAAGCCGCTCGTCTTAAAAAACCTGTTGCAGCATCATGGCGGGCAAAATGAATGAAAGCGTATAATATGGCCGATATGATACCGAATTGGAACATTCTTTCAATTTCTGCGCCAAGCAAAATTTTAAAACTTGTTAGATATTCGATGTAGCTTGATGTGCGTCCTGCATATTGAGGTTCCATCATGGATAGGGCTATCAAGGCGGCCCATGTCCCGATGGCCATAATTCCGGTCTGAATAATTATGGATCCGTTAAAGAGAACAATACGGGATGTTAAATAAATGAAAAAAATATTTGCCGTTGGGGACTTTAAAGCAATAGAAATCGGGATATCATAAGACATAGCATAAGCAATTAAGATGGCTGCCGCAGCTAAAAAATCTAATAAGGCACAGGATAGTTGATATTTGTCTCCTCTGGGTTTGCTCCAGTTTAAAAAAAGACGAAATGCTGCAACTATTATAACCGCTGCAGAAATATTTATGAGTATAATCCCTGAGCCTGAATCGCTGGCATGAGGTGTGACCAAGTATAGAAGGAATAAACCTAGGGGGATGAGCAAGCTTATAAATGAAAGAATTCTTTGCGCGCTTAAACGGTCATTCAAGTAATCATTTTTAATGCTACTTATTTTATGCTTGGAGCTGACCAACTGTACATCCATGGTGATTGGATAGCTCAAAACCATTCAACTTAAGATAATATGTTTAGTTAATGCTGAGTTAAAATGCTATTTATAGTGGCAGTTTATCAAAAGGCCTTTATATGTCCTATATATAAGAATAATTAAGACATATCTTGGTTTATTTATTCAAAGTTCCATAGGATGGCTGTACACAAGGCGTACTAAGGATTGGGCTCGCATTTTTGGCTTAATATGTTAGGAATCGCTGCGAATAATGTCGATTTAGGGAGATATGAGATGACCGATAATGCATCACAAGAAGAAGTGGACGTCACTAAAGCTTGGGCCGCGAGTCAAAACCAAAAGGGTCAAGCCAAGAAACTTCGCACATTTGCAGGTCTCTCATGGTTTGTAGCTATCGCAACAGAGATCGGCGCGATTGTCTTGCTGCTTAAAAACACATTTGATCAGGGAAATATGGCTTTATTGATTGGCCTCTTGGTTGTGATTGCCATCTTCGCGATAGCGGGCAGCCTGATGTGGAAAAAGGCGAATAAGCATGACCCGGCAACCAAATCCGAGCCGGTGAAATTCTTTATTCAAAATCAGCTTGGAGCGATCATTACGATTATCGCTTTTCTTCCATTGCTGGCCTTGGTTTTCATGGATAAAGACATGGATCCGCGCACCAAAAAAATTGCCGGTGGTGTTGGCGTCGCTCTGGCCGCGCTGGCCACGGTCGCCGGGGTTGACTTTGATCCACCATCAACCGAGCAATATACACAGGATATGAATGAATGCGCGGCCCAGATCAAAGCCAAACAGCCCACGACAGCTTGCTCACCTGAAGTCGCCGAACAAGCGCAAGATATTGCAAGGGACTCAGAAGCCGTGGCCGAAGCGACCAAGAGTGAGGAACACCCTAATGGTCTTGATGTTGTTTATTGGATTGCGCCTAAGGCGGGCAAAGAAAAATCTGACTCGAAACTTGTTTTCCATCTCTGTGAAGATGTGAGTACTTTGCGCGGAAAGGTCGTCAATAGCGGCTCGGTGACAGAAGCCTATGCCCAGAATGCCGTCCGTCTGACCAAACAGATTAAATCAGAGCGCAGACAGTGCGGCTTAGTGGCGGCTGAGTAAGGCCTTTTTCTTCCCGTCGTCACCTGCCTAGATCGAATATCCATGGTGAGCTGGTTGCTTTAAATGCTGCTACTCGACTGAATATGAGAGACTAGACTGTCACAATTAAAACGAGTATTGCTGTAAACCATATTAGGAGGGTTAGGTTGTCAGCTGATTTTCATTATGGGTATTCGCCCACGTTATTTCCCCGTACAAAAATTGAAGAAGATAGAATTACCTCTATATTTTTTGCTGTTTTAGACTTGGTTGAACCTCTGAGAAGTCGCCTCCTTAAATCTATCGGCAAACGTAGTTATAAGAACAGGGATGATTTTCATGTTAAACTTCAACCATCATTTGGAGGAAAATATAGCGATAAAGATATTCCAGATGCTCATATTTTTCTTGACCAAAAAGAGAAATGGAATGCACTTGTTGAAGTAAAAATCAAGAAAAATGATTTAACGATTGCTCAGCTCGATAGTTATTTACAGCGTGTCCATGAGACAAAATACAATGCGCTTATTACAATATCAAATGAGTTGTGTGCCTCCCCAGAGTTACCTCCTTTACGTCTGAAAACAGGAAATAGAAAACTTAGAAAGATAAGGCATTTTCATTGGTCATGGAGATATATCCAATTTGAAGTCAAACATATTTTGCGTGAAAATGTTAATCTAACAGATTTTGATAGAAAAATTTTAAAACAACTTTCAGGCCATCTTGATCATAAGGATTCCATGGTGCGAGGCTTTACTCAAATGCCGCCGGAATGGACTTCATTTGTATCACAGGTGAAAGATGGAGGCCGCCCAAGCTCAGATTTATGCAGTGATATGGTTGCAGCTTGGTTTCAAGAGACAGCTGAGATTGCTCTAGTTTTGTCTGAGAAACTTGAACAACGAGTCACTGAAGTTATAGTTGAAGAGAGTAGTGAGAGAAGAAAAGAAGTTGCCCTTAAACATTTCAATGACACAAAGGATTTTACGGCTAAATATGAAATAGAAGGTCATGCACACCCCCTTGAAGTTTGTTTGGATGTTAATGGAAGGTTGCTAACATTTACGACCAAGCATTCGCCAACAAAAACCGTTTCTAGACCTCATGTTGTAGTCGAACATTTTTTGAAGCAATTTCATGATGCAGGTCAAGTCGATCATTGGGGAGGTCACGATGGTGTTCGAATTTTTGTGAACTGGAAGAGACTCCGAAATGATACTGATTTAGGTTTGTTTGAAGCGATTAATTTGCAAATCGATAATCGGCTTAAAGAGCATGAATTTACTCATAATGACCGTGGGGTGAATTATTTTACCATTCAACATACGATTCCTAAAGCCTCTAAAAGTATTCAAAGTCGAAAGAATATAATATCTCTATTGGAAGATAGAGTGGTGTCATTCGCAAGTAACTATGTGTTGATTGATTAAACATTCAGGTTTTATGGATTATTGGATCAAGTCGGCTAATGATGAGGACGCGAGCTAGCTTCGCCATTTCAATATTTTCGCTTTTACAGGGTTTTTGAATGCGCGATTCTCGGCGCGGGATGCCGCCCATTCTTTCTTGATCGCGTGATACCATTTAGCCTGGGTATCGGCGTCTTCGATGAGCAGGAGCGTCGGGTCATATTTTAACCCCATCTGCTGCAAATCGACCATATTTGCATCTTGGTGGAGGAACTTACGGGCGAAAATACCCAGAATTGGGGAGAGCAATTTTATCATTACTATATCCGTAAAGAAAATCTGCCGAATTTGGGTATGGGTTTCGTCTATGGGGGTGACAGCGGTGAAGCTCAGGAGGGTTTTTTTACCGACCTTTATGTCCTCGGTACGAATCCCGGGAAGCAAGAATGTAATTTCAGTTACGGGTTTGCCGCCCAGAAACTTATAGGCAAAACTATTGGATGACGGTTCATGGGCGACCATGGCGAAACCGCGCTCTCGGGGTTTAAAGGCTTTGGCTTTGTCATGCATGGAATTTTCTGAGCGCCACCACCATTGACGGTGCACATAGGGGCCATGGGCAGGGTCCATAAGGCCGATTACCGCGTGATCGACATGGCAGTTTAGCACGAGGCTATCATCCATAATGGCGCGGCGATTTGCGAATGGAAAGCTCGGAGGGGCGATATCTGGGACGCCTGCAAAACGTTTATCCGCTGCGATATAAACCCAGACCAGCCCTCCCTCTTGGCGAATAGGAAAAGTCCGGACCTTTATTTTTTCTGTCTCCATGGACTGCTCTGCGGTGAGCGCAGGTATATCTTTGCAAGCCCCGTCATCGGTGCCAAAACGCCAACCATGATAGGGGCACTCTACTGTCCCATTCTTGATACAGCCCTTTGAGAAGGGCGCGGCGCGGTGAGGGCAGATATCGCGCAGGGCAAAGAGGGCCCCATCGTGCTGTCGTCCAATACAAATGGGCTGACCTGCAATTTCGCGGCGGATCATTTGGTTTTTGCGGATTTCTGTGGCTAAACTGGCAAAATACCAAATGTCGAAAACAAAGCTGTTACGTGATGTGTTAGGGGCGCTCATGGCTCAGACATATCTAAGACTTGGCGAGCTGTCAGGCTATTTTCACGTAGAGATCGAATAGTTGTATCTGAGTGGCGTTTAGATAGTTTTTCTCCATCATCACGAAGTAGCAGCTTATGGTGGTGATAAATCGGTGTGGGCCAACCCATGAGGTGTTGTAATAAAACATGATAAGGCGTTTGGTCGATGAAATCAGCTCCACGCACAATATGGGTAATATTTTGAATCATATCATCATGTGTCACGGCGATATGGTAGCTCGTACCGATATCTTTACGGGCCAGGACGATGTCGGTCAGAGTGGCGAGCTCGACAATTTTATCCTGAGCTGTATCTTTATAAGTTAGCGGTGCCTTGAGACGGGTTTTACAGGTATCGATTGAAAGCCGCCATGCAAAGGGTATTTTATCTTTAAGGCGAGCTTGAACTTCTTCTTTAGGGAGTGGAGCTGGTTGAGCGTTGGTCAATTCTTTGCGGGTTTTAAAACAGCGATAGAGTAAGCCCCGCTGTCGTAAATCATGAATGACGTCATTATATTGTATCAAATGCCGACTTTGCACACGCACCGGTATAGGCCAATCAAAGCCAAGCCAGTGAAGGTCTTCATATATGGCGGTAATATATTCAGGGCGACAACGTGTCTTATCTATATCTTCAATACGCAGCAAACACCGTATATTATCGTTAAAGCCGAAAGCCTGTGTGGCGGCATGGGCGTGCCCTAAATGCAAAAGACCCGTGGGCGATGGCGCGAAACGGGTCAGCATGGTTTATCGGCGCGTCATGGAGCCGAGTATACCGCGTAATATCGTACGGCCATGTTGACGGGCGATCTGACGCACAACAAGTTTAACTTCATGCATGACGTGATCGCCTGCGGATTTTTTGCGGCGACCCCTTTGTTTTGATGGTGATTTGCGTCCTGATGATCTTTGAGCGGACCTCTTTTTGGATTTCGTGTTTTTTTCAACTTCTTTTTCATTGGCCTCTTTCTCTTCTTTTTCCTCTAAGGCTGTACGTTTTTCGAGAACTTCATAAGCACTCTCGCGGTCGATCGTGTTTTCATAAACACCCGCAAAAGGACTATCAGCGATAATGGCTTTACGCTCAGACAGTTGAGCAGGGCCAAGGCGTGAGGCGGGTGGGCGAATTAATGTTCGACCTACAACTCCCGGAATGCCTTTGGAATCAAGCAATGATACTAAGGCCTCTCCAACCCCAAGCTGGGAAATGACGTCTTCGGTGTCAAAGGCCGGATTAGGTCGAAATGAATCTGCGCTGGCTCTTATCGCTTTCTGTTCCTTTGGCGTATAACCTCTTAAGGCGTGTTGGACCCGATTCCCGATTTGAGCTAAAATATCATCTGGAATATCTGCAGGATTTTGTGTGACGAACCATAAAGAAACACCTTTTGAACGTATCAACCGGGCGACCTGACGAATTTTTTCGACCAAGGCTTTTGGAGCATCATTAAAGAGCAGATGCGCTTCGTCAAAAAAGAAAACCATTTTGGGTTTGTCAGGATTGCCGACCTCTGGGAGTTTTTCAAAAAGTTCAGAAAGGAGCCACAGTAAAAAAGTCGAATAGAGCGTGGATGAATTGATAAGCTCATTAGCAGCCAAGATAGAGACTTGGCCTTTGCCATCGTCATTCACGCTCATCATGTGTTTCAGATCTAAGGCAGGTTCTCCGAAAAACTGCTCTGCGCCCGCGCGCTCAAGTTTTAGTAGACTTCTGTGAATGGCGGCCACGGACTGACTTGTGACATTTCCGTATCTTCGGCTGATCGTGTCTTTATTATCTGAGAGGTAATTGAGTAGGGCGCGAAGGTCTTTCATATCGAGCAAAAGCATGTCTTCATCATCGGCAACTTCAAAGGCAATCGTCAAAATGCCTTCTTGGGTCTCATTCAAATCCATAATGCGTGCGAGCAGTGTCGGCCCCATTTCCGAGATGGTCGTTCGAACCGGATGACCTTGCTTGCCATATAGGTCCCAAAAGATAGTTGGCATTGCTTCGTAAGTATAACCATCTCCGATCATGCTCGCATAATCATTGCCGATCAGGCCAATCTTTTCGGCTCGCTCAATAAGCTTGTCATGGAGCGGATTATTGTCAGAACCTGATTGACTAAGTCCAGATAGATCGCCTTTCACATCGGCAGCAAAGACAGGAATACCCGCTTTGGAAAAGCCCTCGGTCAAAATCTGAAGTGTGACAGTTTTACCTGTACCTGTGGCACCAGCGACAAGGCCATGACGATTGGCCAGTTTAAAAAGAAGTTCTTGACGTTTACCATCCGAATCCGTGCCTACAAAAATTGAATCGCTCATGGGCCTCTCGTAAATGGCTTGGAATTTCGTCTTGTTATGACCATTTGATTATTAATGCAATATTGACGGGCAGGGTCAGATACCCCCATAAATCCTTTATGGACAATACAGTACGCAGCTGCCTTCTCATTCTGACTTTTATAGCAGGGACGGCAAGTCTCTATTTTATGCGGGATTTGATCACGCCTTTTGCATTGGCGGTTTTTATATGGTTGATTATCGATGCCTTTGCGCGCTGGTTGGATGGCTTATCTCCAAAATTTCCTTATTGGCTAGCTTTGACAGTCGCGATTTTAACGGTAGTAGCCTCAATAGTTGGAATTATACTTATTATTGTCGATACGGCTGGTAGCGTTGTTGATCAAGCGCCTCGCTATGGTCAACGCCTTGATGAAATTTTCCATTGGGTTGGCGGACTTATTGGCAGAGATTTAAGCATTGATAGTTTTGTAGCCTCATTAGAACTCGAAGACAAAATGGCATCAGGCTTGGCAGGTTTTGCGGGCTCAGTGCAAGGCGTTCTCTCTAACCTAGCCACGATAGCTATTTATGTTGCCTTTCTTTTTGCGGCTCAATCAAGCTTTCCGAAAAAGATGGATGATCTCTTTCCTGATAAAAATCGGCGCTCTCAGGCCTCGAAAGTTTTTGTGCGTATCCGTCACTCAATAGAAAAATATATTGGTGTTCAGACTATTATAAGTTTGATGCAGACAGTTATTTCCTATGCCATAATGGCCGTTTTAGGACTTGAGAACGCCTTGTTCTGGGCACTTGTGATTTTTATATTAAATTACATACCGATTGTAGGAGGCCTCGCTGCGGTGGTTTTACCTGTGGCGTTCGGTCTTGTGCAATATGAAACCTTGACACCAATCTTAATATTGGCGGGGGGGTTATTCGGAGCCCAATTTATCATTGGAAATACAATTCAGCCAAAAATGATGGGGGATTCGATGAACCTGTCGGCTTTGGTGGTCGTCTTGTCACTGACATTATGGTATGCTCTTTGGGGCGGTGTGGGCGCGTTTCTTTCAGCGCCGCTGACGGTGATCATTATGATCATTTTAGCACAGTTTCCAACGACGCGTTGGATTGCGGTCTTGTTATCGGCCGATGGTCAACCGGATATGGATCCCGAAGAAAAGAAAGTTCAAAATGCTATTCCGTCGATGTGATAAAATAAAATTCACAGCAGTGTGATTAAAGTGTTTATGGTATAATTATATTTTAGAGCATAAAAGGCATTCATGAAAAAATTACTCCTTATATCCTCGATTCTTGTTATTGGGGCGGCGACCTCTGTCATGGCAACATCATCAAATGGGACGTCTTATAAAACTGCGGAGAATATAACGGAGTCTGCATCGCTCGCCGTAACAGGACAGCCAACGTCTGTTATTGAACTTTTTACATCTCAGGGATGTTCATCTTGTCCACCGGCGAATAGATTTGCTGCAAAGCTAGCCGAGGATGATGACAAATTAGTCCTGACATATGGCGTGACTTATTGGGATTATCTGGGATGGAAAGATACATTTGGTGATCCTGAATTTACAGCAAGACAACGTGAATATGGAAAAGCGCTCGGAACTCAAAATATCTATACACCTCAGCTTGTCCTAAATGGATCAGCCCATAGCCCTCGTTATTCGCGCAAAGATGTTGAAACGATGCCTTTATCTAAATCTAAAGCCCAAGCAGAAGTAACAGTTTCAGATGGACGTCTGGTTGTAAGCTCTGCCGCAGATACGAATGCTAAGCTGGTTATTGTCTCTTACATGCCTGGTGTTCAGTCAGTGAATGTTCGCCGAGGTGAAAATGGCGGGCGTACGCTTGAGCTTGCCAATGTGGTGACAGATGTCATGCCCGCCAAATGGGATGGTCAACTTCTTAAGACAGACATTAAGGCTGAAGACGGTCAAGCCTATGCGGCTTTGTTTCATGACCCGAGATCAGCCAAAATCACAACAGCTGCTGTTTACGCTCCTTAATAATAACGCGAGCCCACACTGGGCTGAAGAGTGCGGGCCCGCCTGTGGTCATTCAAAATAACCACGGGGATCGTAGAAAAGTTATGCCAACCAATGAGTCCCAAAACCCGGGGGCTGGGGGGCTGTAAAAAAAACCGCGTTTTGCGCCCCATCGGTTAACATCTATAGAGTGGTGGTGTTTCATGTCCCAAACTGGGCAGAAATAAGGCATAAAAGAGGCAGTACCTTACAGTTTGGAGAGATGACTTAAGCTCGTTAACAATAGTATTGTCTTGCGTGATTTTTAAATCGAGTTAAATTCGATTCATGTCGTCTAATATCGTCAAGTTGACTGCACATAACTGCGCTTCGAAGAATCGATCTCCATCGCAAATCTCCTTTAATCGACAAGAAATCTCTCAAATTATGAATGTCTATGGGCAAATGGTTTCCAATGGCGACTGGAAAGATTATGCGATGGATTTTTTAAAAGATAAGGCGGTTTTTTCAATTTACCGAAAAGCCTCCGAACATCCTCTTTACAGAATTGAGAAAGTTCCGGCTTTAAGGCATAAGCAGGGCCAGTTTTCTGTCATTGCGCCAGGGGGCTTGATTTTGAAGAGAGGACAGGAGCTTAAATCAGTTTTAAGGATTTTTGATAAGCAGCGGCTTAAGTCGCGTAATTAAACTGATTATTTAAGGTATAAAAAACCCGCCCTGTTCAATTCGTGTTATACGAAATGCGCGGGGCGGGTAAATTTTTCAGCTAAATATAGCTTATTCGCGGCCAAAAAGGCTCAGCAAAATTTGGAACATATTGACAAAGGCAAGAAGAAGTGAGGCTGCCCCATAGGCTGACATCTTTTTCATCATGGCTGGATTGCCAGCGCTTCCGTGATAGACTCGTTTTAACATTTGGGTTTCCCACGCCGTTATCATCGCGATCGCACCTAAGGCGACAACGTTAATGATGATGTCTAGCGGTCCGGTTGGACGGAGTGCCGGAAAGAAAGCTCCGGCAACTGAGATTGCGACATATCCTAAGAACGCTGCGAAGGCATATTTGACAAATGTACCTAAGTTACGACTTGTCGAATAACCAAACAAGCTTAGTGCGCCAAACATAGCAACGGTCATAAAGAAAACTTTAGCGATAATCATTCCGGGTACGAAAACCGAAATGGCCGACATAAAGACCCCTAAAAAGGCCGCAAAGCCGAAAAGGAAAGTTAAAACCCCCCCCATAGACATGGTCGGAAGTTTACGGCCTACCGCTCCAAATAAAACAGGGATAGCAATGACAAACCCTAAAAGTAGGAATGGGCTACGCAAAAGGCGTAATAAATCGGGATTGGCCTGAATGGCTTGTCCACCAAAATAGGCTACGCCTGCTGTTACAGCCATGGCTGCGGCCATATAACGATAGGTGCCCAGCATAAAATTTCTAAGACCGAGATCTGTTTCAGTGCTCATACCGACGCTTCGGTTCAGTTGATCGTTCATAAAACGCTCCTTAAATATCTAAGACCTTTCAAGGCCTGTTATTATCTATATAGGTTATTTTGACACAAATACCAAGTCTTACGCGCACTACGAGAAAAATGATTTAAAAGGTCTTAATATTATGGAACTTAGACAGCTCGGAAATACCGAAATAAAGGTCACATCAGTCTGCCTTGGCACAATGACCTGGGGTGAGCAAAATACTGAAGATGAAGCCCATGAGCAGTTGGATTATGCTTTAGGCCGAGGCATCAACTTTATTGATACAGCGGAAATGTACCCCGTGCCAGGTAAAGCCGAGACGCAGGGGCGGACAGAAAGCTATATTGGGAGCTGGATTTCGGCTCGAAAAAACCGGGATAAATATATTTTAGCGACTAAAGTCATTGGCCGGGCATCATTGGGGTGGTGCCGAGATGATAATGTCGATATGACTCGGCAAACGCCAGCTCAGATTGACGAAGCTGTTGAAAAATCTCTACGCCGCCTACAAACCGACTATATTGACCTCTATCAGCTTCATTGGCCTGATCGTGCTATCCCGCCTTTTGGTTTCCACAGTTATAGGGATTATAATGCGGAAGATATGGTGCCTTTGGAGGATATTTTAGGCTGTCTCCATCGCCATGTTGAGAAGGGCAATATTCGCCATGTTGGGGTGTCTAATGAATTTGGCTGGGCCAGCATGAAATTTATCGAACTGGCAAATAAAATGGGGTGGCCGCGTATTGTGTCCAATCAGTGCGTCTATAGTTTGATTGCGCGCCGGTTTGATTATGACAGGGCCGAAATAGCCATGCGCGAAAAAATTGGTCTGCTCGCCTATTCACCCTTGGGCATGGGGTTTTTGACAGGAAAATATGATAATGGCGCGATCCCAAAGGCTTCTCGCAAAGACCTGTTCCCAGGATTTATGGGGCGTTACGCGGATGCTGAGCTTGCCATTGATGATTGTAATAAAACAGCTTGGGACTTAGGAATAACTCCGACGCAATTTGCTTTAAAATTTGTCGAAAGCCGCGCTTTTGTGACGTCTAATATTATTGGAGCGACATCATTACAGCAATTAAAAGATAACATTGATGCCCATGAGATTGAGTGGACTTCTGATATGGAAAAGCAAGCGCACCGTATTCATAAGACTTATCGCTCACCAGTCGCTTAGAAAATTAGCTGATTCAATAAGTGCTATTTCATGTAAATTAATTTGAGTCATCGATGAATTATGGTAGTGTAATTTTGGGATAAAAGGACCCTTTGGGATGATAAATGACGATAAAGGAACCATTTGAGGTCTCTAAAACCTATGTGATTAACGCAGTTCTTGATAGTGGTGTTTTGGGATCGTCAAAAAACCAGATTTCATTATTTAAATATATAGTTGATGCAAAATATAACACTGCAATTGAGGGTGTAAAAACTCAAGATATCGCCACCCATGTATTTTCGCGTAATGGTGATTTTAGTACAAAAAAAGATAGCATAGTTCGTGTTGAAATGTTTCGATTGCGCGCTAATCTGAAAAGCTTCAATCAACAATCGGAAAGGCTCAAGCTGACTGTACCCAAATCGAGTTATGATTTGGAAATACAAGTCGTTCAAGCCAAGATCAAACAGATTGAGCTAGCAAGTGTAGCCTCCTCTAAGACGATAGCTATCTCAAAATTCATTGGGGCGGGCGCTATTGCAGCGATCAGTTTGATTGCTTTAATATTTACAGGTGCTTTCCCCATAGAGCAAAAGGTAAAGGATTGTTCGAAATTTATTCCAAATTTAGAAATTTCTGAAATGCGCAATGAAAATGTTTCAAATGAAACGGGTTTAAATATATATGTGGATCGTGTGATCCGCGGCACCGCTTCACAATTTGGACATTTAAATGTTGTCAAAGATGTGAATAATTGCCGTCACACAGGTGTTCCTGGATATAAGCTTGAATACACGCTTTTTGAAAACGAAAATGGCTTTAACGGAAGCCTTTTAACGGCCTCAGCTGTTAATACCAAAATTATCAATACCAGTAGCTTTTCGGGTGTTTTTGATAAGACTGAGGAACAGACAAATGGTAAGTCCCGTCTTTATTATGATATTGTAAGAATTACGAATGATCAATTAATTCCCAGCGGCCTCGTTCATGTTAATGCGGTTAAACACCATTGGAAAGAAGAAGCGCTTAGGACAGATTATAGTTGTCTAGCGCAGATGCATCAATCTTTTGTTTCGGACTCGGATGAAGACTATTATTCTGGGCTAGAATGTTTGAAGGACTCGTATGAAAAAGGAACTCCGATCTTGGATAATTGGGGGGGACTTGCGGCTACATATCTGGAACAAGCGATGGGAAACCGTGAATCAAAAAAAGACGATCCATTTATTTTAGCTAAGCAGATTATGGATAAGGTTGACACTAGGTGGATTGAAAACCCGGAAACGACACTCGCTAAAATAATGTATGATATTGTCAGGCCAGACTATAATGATCAACAGTTAAGAGAGACACTATTTTCAGCTCAACAGACTTATAGTACCAACCCTAATGTTATGACTGAGGTTTCCAGATCTTTAGGGTTTATACTGGGTGATTGGGAATATGCTATAAAGGCAGGTAAGAGAGTTAAGCGGTTGACCTCTAGCCAGAATAATTCAATTTTTCATGTTGATGCGGCATACGCTCTGTTAGCTAAATCCTCTCCAGATGCATGGCTGGATTGTTTAAAAGCCTATTCAGAGCATTCGAAAATGTCCAATTTACTAGTTAATGCGTGCTCCAAAAAATATGCGAAACGTGATTGGGAAGATCAAACTGATGTGAATTTGAATCGGCTTAACCTCAAAACAATGCACGATAAAAAGAAATTTTTGAAAACTATGAGATTTGAATCAGGGCTAGTTACCGCTTTATTAAAAGAGCAAAAAAGCAACCTTTACGATTAATTTTTAATTAATGCTTTACTTTAAGTTGTATTAATGCTTTCGTGTAATCCTACATGAAAGGAAAATACAAATGAAAACTTTATTAATGATACCTTCTATAGCTTTAGGCTTAGGACTAGCAGGAAATGCGATTGCTGAACCTTCAGTGGCGGAGGCCGCCGAAACGACTTTACCTATTGAAATCGTGAGCCATAAAAAAGTCTCTATGGCTGAAACTTGTGAATTTTACCAAGGAGATTTTTCATTATCAGACAAAACGAGTTTAAAAGGTTTGGTTCAAGATAATCTTTATACAGGGCAAGGGGCATTTGAATCCTCAAGTGTACGCTTTGTGACCTTTTAAAAACTTTCCCCGTGACTAATATACCCTTGAGCTGTGTTAAAGCCTTCGCCGTTGCACGGCATGGGGGCATTAGCTTTTCTTTTCTTAAAGAGAACGGGGAACTTCTGGCCATTGCTAATAGCTGTGGCCTTTCTATGTCATCTGAAGCGCTGGGGCTTTATGCAGAGCTGTACGACAAGATCGACAAATTATGTCATTTATATCCTCCATTTCATCGTTTTTTTATGGCTATAGCGCTCGACCTGGAAGATTTGGGTATGCCGGGACAAAAAGGTACGGAGTTGCTGGATTACGTCGTTAAGCACAAATTTTACGCTGCTGATACGTCGGATACACGGCGGATGGAGATTATAAATTTACTGTCACGCAGAGGCCGAGTACCAAATTTTGAAATGGATAGTCAGAAGGCTCTGTTGAAAAGAGTCATTGGTTTTCTAGAAAAACCTAATGGGTTTATAAAGTTCAACCGCCCTTTGTTTTATGAATTTACACATCTCATATTTTATATAACTGACTATGGTCAGGATAACCCTCCTTATAGTAATAAGATTTTTCAGTCTCTTAACCATATTGGAATGCTTGCCTATCTCGACAATGATATTGACCTCTTGGCCGAAGTTTGTCTTTGTTATATCTTTTTAAAAAGGCCCGCACCTGAAATATGGATAAAGGTTTGCGCTTCTGGTCTTCGGGACATTCATGTAACCTTTAAAAGCCGAAACGATCTAAAGAATACTCCTCCTACAGATGATTACCATATCTATTTCGTAAATAATTGGCTGATGAGTCTTTCTGGTAAAGAGGCTTTTCAAGAAGATTATAAAAATGGGGTTCCAATATTCACGCATCAAAAAGCAAAAAAGTCGACTTTGTCAAAAATTTTCCAAGTCCTGCATCCTATGATGTTGGAGAATACCAAAATGTCATCTAATGTCTTAAGAGCTTTGGATTTCTTGTCGGTGGAGGATACCATCCATCTTAAAAGCGCTCTTTCAATTTCCCCAAATGGAGATGAATTTTTCAATAAATTAACAAATGGGCATATATCAGTTTCATAATTATTGAAGTTAAATTTGAGTTTTTAAAGTCCAGTGAGAGCATTTCTTTGTAGAGTGGGATATCTGGTTGACATTCTTCTGATGCCTTATTTATAAAGCCTAGGAATTCGAGGGGCTATTTTAAGCGAATGAATTCTTATTTAGCTTAAATAATTAAGTAAGTCAGCTGGTTATGAGTACAAAAACGAAATCTGTTTTGATTACAGGTGGAACAGGTCACTATGGGGTAGTAGATCAAGGGCGAAGAAAAACAGCTTCTGCCCCACGCCTGCGATAATCGCTCGTGCTTCACCAAAATCGGCCTGAGCATGGCCCGGTCTGTGGAAGAGAGGCACAAATGCCGCCGCTACAGTGGACTACTTTTACACCGCGGTTCACAAATCAAGCCGATTAATTTAAGATTTCAAATAAAGTAAGACGGTTCATAATATGGAGAGGAATTTAAGGATAAGCTTGGGACTGAAAATCCATCAGGCCTGTGACTTAAAGGAATAAACCTAAGGGCGACCAATAACCCATTTATAGGTTTTAACCATGACTGACTTTGTTAGCCCTGCCGTTTTATAGGGATCATGAGAGAGCCAATCCAGCACGGTCTTTTTACTATCCGCTTCTACGATTAACAGACTTCCACGCATGATATTTTCATCATCCAGCCAAGGGCCTGCGACTAATAATTTTACAGAACTCGGAGCTTTGAGCCAAGCAAGGTGGGCATCTCTGGCGGCTTGACGAATATGTAAGCTTTCTGGCTTGTCTTCGGCGTAAACGATAAATTCCATTTTAAACCTCGTTTTTATGGTCGCGGGATAGGAGGCGAAGAATGGCCGTGTCGACATCTAGCTCTCCGGATAAAATATCAGCCATAGCGGTGCATATGGGCATTTCTACGTTTAAATCCTCGGCCATTTGTTTTAACGCAGGGGCAGTAGCTACACCTTCGGTTACAGAATTTCTTGTAGCCATGATATCGCTTAGGCCCTGTCCCTGACCAAGGGCAAGACCGCAGGACATATTCCGAGATTGTTCCGAAGAGCAGGTGAGCACTAAGTCTCCGAGGCCGCAAAGCCCCGTCAGGGTTTCGGCCTGACAACCTAAAGCTCTCCCGAGCCGCGTCATTTCTGCAAAGCCGCGTGCGATAATCGCGGCATGGGCTGAGCGTCCCAAGCCTTTGCCCAGAACAATGCCGCAGACAAGTGCGAGGACATTTTTTACCGCCCCCCCGATTTCCGCGCCCAAGACATCATTGGCCAAATAGGGCCTAAAGGTTGGGGCAGCTATGGCTTTCACGAGCTTTTCACCAATGCGCTTATCCTCGCAGGCCAAGGTGATGGCCGTGGGTAAACCTTTAGCGACATCAATCGCAAAACTTGGTCCGGATAAAACGGCAGGGGTGGCTTTGAGCGCGACTTCTGCCAAAACGTCAGACATGAATTTACGGCTGGATATTTCTATGCCTTTTGAACACAGGACAATGGGCATACCGTCTTTCATATGAGGGGTGAAGCTTTGCAGAATTCTGCGTGTATGCTGGGCCGGAGCCACAGAAAGGATGGTATCCAATTGGCCAAGATCTGATATGTCCGAGGTCGCTTTTATGCTTGGATGGAGCTTTACATTTGGCAAATAAAGTGGGTTTTCGTGATGTTCATTGATGGATTGAACGCAGTCTTTTTCAAAAGCCCATAGAGAAATATTTCGTCCGGAGTTTGCGAGGGTTTGAGCCAAAGCCGTCCCCCATGCTCCGCCGCCAATGACGCCAATATTTTGATAGGTTGTCATGACTTGGGGCCTCTCTTACCAAAGCCGCTAGCTGGATTTGTTTTGGCTGCACTTGCATCCAGAGGCCAGCGTGGTCTGGCCTTCACATCTAGTGTATCAAATTCACCTCGGACATAATGTTCAGCGCCCGCTAGGGCGATCATTGCTGCATTATCTGTGCAATATTTTAAAGGCGGTGCAATAAGTTCGAAATTATTGTCTTCGCAAAGTTTGGTTAACGCTGTTCTGATTTGAGTATTTGCGGCTACGCCTCCAGCGATTACAAAACGGTGCGGTCCATGATCATTGATCCGGGCAAACATTGACATGGCCTTAGTCGTTCGGTCGGTCAAAACGTCACAAACGGCTTGTTGAAAAGAGGCCGCAATATCAGCCTTAGTTGTTGGGGATTTATCACTCGCCTCATAAGCTCGTGCAACGGCCGTTTTTAAACCTGCGAATGAAAAATTCGCATGATCTTTTCCTTTAAAAGGGCGTGGGAGGGATATCGACTGGGGATCACCTTTTTGGGCTATGCGTTCAACATTGGGTCCCCCCGGAAACCCAAGGCCCATCACTTTGGCGGTTTTGTCAAAAGCCTCGCCTGCCGCGTCGTCAACTGTGCTGCCCAGACGACGATAATGCCCGAGATCGTTGACGGATAATAACTGTGTATGCCCGCCTGAAATAAGTAATAAAAGATAGGGAAATCCACACTCGCCCGTCAAACGTGGCGATAAGGCATGTCCTTCAAGATGGTTGATGGCCATTAGAGGTATGTCCAATGACATGGCTAGGCCTTTGGCACTCATAAGCCCTGCAATGACCCCGCCTATTAGTCCGGGGCCAGAAGTTGCGGCAATGGCGGATAGATTTGAGTAATCGAGTTTAGCTTTTTTGACGGCCTGATCGATAACCTTATCAAGTTTTAGCATATGGGCCCGCGCCGCAATTTCTGGAACAACACCGCCAAAGGGCGCATGTTCCTCATCTTGGCTGGCAATTATGGATGATAAAATTTCTATATCACCATTTTCATGCCGCCTTACAATAGCTGCGGCTGTTTCGTCACAGCTTGACTCAATTCCTAGGATAAGAGGAGCTTTATTTTGGACAGGAGATTTTAAAGCGGTTAAAGCCATCGCCATGCACATAGGCCTTCGCTTTATAACAATCAATGGTTTGCGCTCATGAGCGGCTTATCGAATATCCTAAAAATCGGGACTCGGGGTTCTCCCTTGGCCCTTTATCAGGCGCGGCTTGTGCAAAGCCTTTTAACGCCTCAATCTGAAATTATTATTCTTAAGACCTCTGGGGATAAGATTAAGGGCGATCTGAAGGAATTTGGCGGTAAAGGCCTTTTTACAAAAGAACTTGAAGAGGCCTTGATAGATGGGCGCATTGATATGGCCGTTCATTCAATGAAGGATGTTCCGACCGTAAGTCAACCCGCCTTGACCATAGCCGCCGTGTTAGAGCGTGAAGACCCGCGAGACGCTTTTATTTCGGTTCAATGCGGTGGTTTAGAAGATTTGCGTCAGGGCGCTGTTATCGGCACGGCGTCTATCCGCCGCCGCGCACAGCTATCAGCCATTCGGCCAGATATAAGTTTTAAACTCTTGCGCGGAAATGTTGGTACGCGATTAGACAAAGTTATTGCCGGAGAGTTTGATGGGACCTTCTTGGCTTGCGCAGGGCTTAAACGTTTGGGGCTTAAAGAAGTTATCACCCAATCTGTTGCGCCCGAAATTATGTTACCCGCTCCGGCCCAAGGCGCGATAGGGATTGAAATTAGAAAAAATGATGAAAATGTCTCTCGGTTTGTTGGCATGCTCAATCATGCGCCGACTGGGCTGGCTATTATGGCTGAGCGGGCGTTCCTGAGCGCGCTGGACGGGTCGTGTAAAACGCCTATTGCTGCGCTTGCAACACTAGAGGATGGCCTGCTTAATTTTAAAGGAGAAGCGTTGGCCAAAGATGGGTCGCTTTGTATGAGACGAGACGGCGTTCTTAAAAATCCGACACAACAATCGGCAATCACCATGGGCCGCAAATTAGGTGAAGATATAAAGGCCGAAGCCGGTGATAAAATCTTATGGGATGAGGGGGCATGACAAACCCCCATATTTGGATTACGCGCACATTGCCGGGCGCGCATAAAAGCGGTGCAAATTATGCGTCTTTGGGCTTGGCTTGCATTATATCCCCGCTACTCGCGCTTGCGCCGGCCGCACAGATGCCGCCCCGGCCTGATAAAAAGGCTTTACTGATTTTCACATCTCAAAATGGGCTGAATAGTTTTTGCGACTTCACTTCATCAAGAGATTGGCCGCTTGTGACTGTGGGGGATGAGACGGCAGAACAAGCCAGAACTTTAGGCTTTAAGGATGTAAGGTCGGCTGCGGGAACGGCTTCGGATATTATCAAGCTGATAAAATCAAACGTTCCGATGTCCCAGCCCATCATCCATTGCGCTGGACAACATGTGAGAGGAAATATTACCAAGGAGCTCGGCGCAGCCGGCTATTCAATACGCCGCGATATTTATTATGAGACTCATCCTGTTTTGAAACTTCCAAATTTAGATGTGACAAAATTAAACTATATCGCCTTATATTCTCCGCTCGCGGCGAAGACGCTACGGGTTCTGACATCTGATTTATCAACTGTGACGACTTTATCTATCAGTGAAGCAACAGATGAGGCCTTAGGTAATTTGAAATGCCAATCCCGGCTTGTCGCAAAGAGTCCAGATGAGACTGCGATGCTGGCCTTGCTTGGGCCCTCCGTGGCAGTGTAAGACCGTTATATGACTGAAGAGCAGGACATAGACGACATAGCTGAAGAGCGTAAAGATGATGTGAGTGATCATGTCACCGAGAAAGGTCACGATATTGAAGAGGCTGCGGTCAAACCCTCAAAGCGTTTCGTTGGATATAAAACCTTAACGCTTGCGAGCCTTATAGCGGCATTATTAGGCGCTGGCGGTGGAACTGCTTTCTCTAAATTAATGGTGGGCGGGGCTTCGGACTTGACGTCGTTGCAAAGTAAAATTGAGGCTGTGCAATCTGAAAATGACGCCTTGAAAGCCCAAATGATGCGGTTGCAGCGTGACATTAAAAAAACACCCACCCCAGCTAAGGTCGATTTATCTGGGCTGCGCTCTCGTTTGCAAGCGCTGGAAACAGCGGAACCGAAACTTATCGAGTCTGCCAGCCCGCCGATTGACGCTGAGCTTGTGGCGCGGCTTGAAGCACTTCAAAACGAAGGCTCTGAGGCACTTGATTTATCTGATATTATACAGCGGTTGGATAAATTAGAATCTGGACAATTAGCGTTTAAGGTCAATGAAGAAGCGCGGCGAGCCGAATTACTTGCAGATATGAAAGCAGAGCTTGCCGCTGACGATACGTTCCTTCAAAATCTGGGTTCTTTCCAGCAGGAAACATCGAGTGGCTCGACGCCCATATCATCGCCAGATTCGACATCTACGACACTTAAACCTATGGAAACGGCAAAGGTTTTACCGTCCTTCCCAAAGAGAGAGATATTAAGCGCTTTAGATAAATCTGATTCTTCGAAAAGCTGGATTAAGCGCACGCTTGATAAAAACATTACAGTTCAATCAGAAGATAATCCACGTTATCTCGTAGAGCTTATTGAAATAGATTTGAAGAATGGCAATTTGGAGGGCGCGATGGCGAAATATGATAAATTACCTTCCATTGCAAAAAATGCCGGGAAGGCATGGCGCGACGCCATAAAAGGATAATCCCTTAAAAGGACACCCAATGACAAAATATGTGATTGCAGTTTTGATTTTTTTGGCGGCATTAGCCGCTATCCTCCTTTATGTGGGTAATCAGCCGCAACTCGTGATTGGGTCAACAGCTGAAAGCGGGGTTTTAAAGTTCGATACGCGCAGAATTCCGTGGCAATGGGCGATTAGTTTCTTAACGCTTGCGACGATTCTCTTGATAGCCATTTGGTCTTTTTTGGGATGGGTTTGGCGTTTGCCCAGCCGTGTTAAATCGGGTGTTGGGTTGCGCCGCCGTAACCAAGCGCTCGAAGCGATGGAAGAAGCCTTAATTGCGGGCGCGGAAGGTGATAAATCCAAAGCCCGCAAGAAGTCACAAAAAGCCAGAGCCTTAATAGGGAGCCCTGATTTGGGCCGTATGGTCAGCGCCCAAGCGGCTGAGGCTTGCGGAGATACCGAGGAAGCTATGGCGCAATATACGGCCATGCTGGACTCGGAGAGAACTTTGGCGACTGGGCAAAGGGGTCTGGCGCGACAACTTTTAGAGCGAGGCGATCTTTCAGGCGCCCGTGATCATGCCAGCCGAGCCTATGCCGAGAATAAAAATGCAAGCTGGGCTTTTGATACATTGTTTCAAGCTCAGGTATCTGATTATCAATGGCAGGCAGCGCTTGAAACTTTGGAAGAAGGTGAGAAGCGTAAACATATTGACCGCGATATGGCTCGACGTCGCCGGGTTGTGCTGCAAACTGCCGAGGCTGATCGACTCAGTGATCAAGGTCAGGTTGATGTGGCATTGGATATTGCCGTTTCCGCCGCGCAAAGCTTGCCTGAATTTGCGCCTGCAACTGGTCTTGCAGCAAAACTTTTAGTCCAGCGCGGCGGGAGCAAAAAGGCGGCTCAATTGATTGAGAAGTCGTGGGGTAAAGCTCCGCATCCGGCTTTATCTCTGGCGTATCGAGACCTGTTTTCTGATGGCACACCCAAAGCCAAGGCCAAACATTTGCGTCAACTTTATAAGGCGAATCCAACGCACCGCGAAACCATATTGCTGCAAGTGGAAGAGGCTTTAAGCGCAGGTGACGCAGTCACGGCGTGGTCCGCGCTATCGCCTATGGTGTCCCAAGGCACTCCAAGTGCCCGCCTGTGCACATTGGCAGCCAAAGCGGAAACGATGCTGAAAAATCAGCAGGATGCCAGAATATGGATGGAACGCGCCGCAACGGCTCCGGCAGAGGCTGATTGGTCTGACCTTGATCCTGAAGGTGATGCTTTTGATTACGCGGATCAAGATTGGCGCCGCCTTGTGTTTTCTTATGGCGAAAAAGGAGAACTTATTCATCCGCGATATGAGCGCGGCGCGGCGCGGCGACAACCTTTAGAGATATCTGTTCCGAAAACAGGGCAGGGCGCGTCCAGCCCTGCCACTAATACAGACGTGGTTGATAAGGATGATCTTGCTAGCCGTCTTGATAGCTTGATGGATAAACCTGATAGCTGATCTATAGCTTTTAAGGCTCTGCCGCTTTCAAAACTTGGGACAATATTTCGGGCTGTTCTGCATAGATATTTTTAACAGTTTCAATATCTGCCGCTTTTTGGTCATCCTGCCCTAAAACTGTCCGCGCTCTTAGCAAACGAGACCACCCTTGCGGATTATCAGGATTATCTTCAAGCTTTGCTGCAAGGCTGTCTACCATAGCGATAATCATAGCGGCCCGCTCTTTGGGACTCATATTTTGTGCGGCTTTAACATCGGCCTCGCTTGGCCCTATTACTGGGGTTTGAGGTTTATAAGGCTTGAGCACGTCTTTTTGGGTCAGCTCGGCGCTGCCTATTAAGGCGTAAATCCCAATAGCTAGACCCACAAAGCCTAGTAAAAATAGCGTAATCCATTGACGCGCTGGCGGTGTCTTACCGGATTGCATAAAGGGCCCGATTAAAACCAAGCCGGTTCCCAGAGATAATACCGATAGCAAGAGCCAAGTCATGTCGGATCACTCTCATTTTGAGCTGCGCGGATAAACCAGAAAAGCAAGCCAGCCAGTAGAAGAAATGGTCCAAACCACAGCAAAATTGTATTACTTTGAACGGGCGGTTTTAACAGGACATAGTCTCCGTAATTTTCCTGCATATAGGCTATAATCTCATCCTTGGATTTTCCTTCACCTAATTGTTTGCGTACAAGCTTTCGCATGTCGTCGGCAAGGGGAGCGTCGGAGTCGTTGATGCTTTGGTTTTGACATACAACGCAGCGCAGAGATTGTCCGATCTCGCGGGCTAGGGATTCTAAAACTTGAATTTCTATGGCTTGAGACTCTATGGCTTGAGACTCTATGGTTTGCGGGTCTATCTGCCTATCAGAGGGCTGAG
>CAZNWH010000002.1:0-1863 GCA_964576765.1 uncultured Hellea sp. | reverse complement strand
TCTATGGCTTGAGACTCTATGGTTTGCGGGTCTATCTGCCTATCAGAGGGCTGAGAGGTCGCCGAGAGTGTTAGGGCCAAGGCTAAGGTGATATAAACTAAAAACCGTCTCATTCTGTACTCAGTTTCAAAACTATCGGATGTAAGGTTTGTGTCCAAATGTCGGGGGTGATGACACCGATATGTTTATAGCGAATATGTCCGAGCTTATCCGTCACAAATGTTTCCGGCGCGCCGGTAATCCCCAGTTTGATGGCGAGCAAGCTTTCATCATCGAAAATAATCGCGCTATAGGGATTACCGCGTTTTTTCAGCCAAGCTTGCCCTTTCGCCCGCTCATCGCGCCAGTCAATGCCAATAAGATTGACCTCTTTGCGCTCTGCCAGTGACATCAAAACAGGATGTTCAACTGTGCAGGCTACGCACCAAGAGCCAAAGACATTGATGAGCGAGACATCTCCTTTGACTAAATCCTCGTTCAGCATTTTCGAACTGTCATAAAGTTCGGTGAGTTCAAAAGCCGGAAAAGGTTGATCAATTAATTCAGAAGGCAGCTGGCGCGGATCTTTGGTCAAGCCTATAGCAAAGGCTAGGCCGATGAGAATGAATAGTCCGAGAGGAGCAAGAGCGCGGATCATGAGCTCTCCTCGTTATCAAGGCCTTGCCGTAATCTCTTATCAGAGAGTGAAATAAAGCCAGCTAAGGCCATTAAAAACGCGCCCAGCCATATCCATGTGACAAAGGGGTGATAATTGGCGCGAATTTTCCAGCCACGCTCGACATCGCCTTCGCTAATAGCGGCGAAAATTGTTGGTCCTACTGTAAAATGAAATCCCGCCTCGGTCGTGACCATTTCGCGAATGGGATAAAAGCGTTGTTCGGTTTTAAGCGTTTTAATCGGTTTGCTATTTTTACTCACACTGACTTCTGCGGCGAGGAATTGATAATTGTCTCGCGCTCCGGGCGCGACTTTATCCAGTGTAAACTCATATCCGGCTGAAGTCACGCTCTCGCCAATGTTCAGGCGTTTCAAATCTTCCTTCGCCCAGACCGACATGATCACCGCGCCCGCAGTAAATATCGCCATGCCTAAATGAGCCAAGACAAAGCCGTAAGTCGCTGCGGGTTGCCCGCGCCAATTCTTGAAATTTTGTGTGCGTTTGGCCAGCGCAAAAATTGTGGCAAAGGCGAGATAGGCAGCAAAGAACAGGCCTATGCCGCCGAGAAAAGATTTTCCTATAATCGTTGTTCCGGCCACGATTATCACAAATAAAACACCGCTTATCACACCAAATTTTCGTAATGTTTTCCAACTATCCCCTGACCATTTCAAGAGCGGCGCGACCCCCATAAACAAAATGAGCAGCAACATAATCGGAGCGAAAGTGCGGTCAAAATAAGGCTTGGCTACTGTGATTTTATCCCCCGTGAGTGCGTCCATAAAAAGTGGATAAAATGTGCCTAGAAATACAGTTGCTGTCGCGACCACCAATAATAAATTATTGAGCACCAGACCGCCTTGTCGCGAGAGCAGCGCAAAGCCGCCGGGGCCCTTCAAGGTTTTGGCTCTTATGGCATAGAGCGAAAGCGCGCCGCCTGTGGCCGCTATCAAGAGCGCCAGAATAAAAACACCGCGGGCAGGATCAACCGCAAAAGCATGGACAGAGACCAACACGCCTGAGCGTACGACAAAGGTTCCGATCAGGCTCATGGAGAAGGCGCTAATCCCCAATAAGACTGTCCAAGTCGCCAGCTGATGCCGCGTGCCTAAAACCATGATGGAATGGAGCAGGGCTGTCCCGATCAGCCACGGCATAAAGCTGACATTTTCAACGGGGTCCCACATCCACCAGCCGCCCCAGCC
>CAZNWH010000001.1:0-79738 GCA_964576765.1 uncultured Hellea sp. | reverse complement strand
TCAAACTCAGTGAAATAAGGTTCAATGTGAAAATGACTATTTTCGGAAAAATGTGAATATATCACCATTGCGGACGTTAGAAGTCTTCTGATTACTTCGCCCTGATTATCTTACCTTCACTCAAATAACGCCAAAAAATGCGTGCGATAAAATATGCTAAAATGAACACCAGTGGTAGAACCATAAATTTTTCACCGATATTTACACCGAACCATGCAAGGGTGAGCATAATAATTGTTACAATCAAAAAGAGCCAATAATAACGCTCACTGCCGTGTTTCGGGCCTCCTGCAAGATATCCAGCTAGTAACCCAACCACGGCAAATAGGATCATGCCAAGAATTGACTCACTCTGCAAAAGACCAAACAAAAAGCCTGTAACTAACCCGACAATCAACTGGAGTTTCATGAGCTATTCCTCCTCACTTGGGCAAGGTTGTCCTGCAACACCCCAAACCACCATATCATCAACATGTTGCTGCAAACTATAGGGCGCGGGTTCGCGGTTGCCGCTCGGTTTCCATCCCCATAGAACCGGACCTCTGTGTCCGGCATCGTCCACCAGATGATGTGCCAGTCCCATCCAATCGCGTCCGCCATTCCGATCAGGATCTTTTAACTGGTTACATATGAAACTTGCCGATTTTCCGAACCACTCAAATTCGACCGGTGCAAGCTGCCAGTCTATTCCAAAGTGAGGGGGAGCATGGGACTCGCTTTTGAGATCAGGGGTCGTTTGATGACAGGTTGAGCAGGGCAACGTTTCAACGCCAATCCGGCTAACATCGGCGTTTATATTCATGCCGTGATACTTCCAATCCTGCCCCGGCGGAAATGGCGCATAGCTTGGTCCTGACCAGCGAGGAATATTGTCATCACCAACATGGCAGTTGGCGCAGCGGGGATGGCTTGCCACTTCATAGATACGTTGAAAGGCAGCGAGGCCTTCGGCCTCGGTGGCCACAGTGGGCGGGTTAATATCCGCAATCGGTTTTGCTGTTTTGTCGGCCGCATAAGCCATGGTACCGACTACAAGGACTGATATACTTAGAATAAGTTTCTTCATGATAGCCCCTATGCAAACATGATATGCCGACCGAGCGGCAATTCGCGTATGCGCTGACCCGTTAACGAGAACACTGCATTTGCCAATGCCGGAGCAGCAGGCGGCGTACCCGGTTCGCCGATGCCACGAACATGTGCGCCATTTTCGAAGATTGCGACGTCAACCTTAGGGGCCTGATACATACGTAGCGCAGCATAGTCGTGAAAATTGGTCTGCGAAATTTTCCCATCCTCAACCGTAATTTCACCATTGATTGCGGCCGCCAGACCGAAGTTCAGCCCGCCAAAGACTTGAGCCTCTATATTTCGCGGATCAAGGGCCACACCGACATCAACAACGACCCACGCTTTGACGACTTTGATTCCGCGCTGCGTTTGCTTGATTTCAATAACTTCTGCGGTCGGGACGGCAAAGGCATGAACAAACGAAACGCCCCTAGCATGTCCATCGGGGAGCGTGCCGCCCCAGCTTGACATGTCAGCAACTTTTTCCAGTACCTTTCTGCAGACATCATTATTCATCATCTGCAGGCGCATTTCCATGGGATCGAGTCCGCCAAGATGCGCCATTTCATCCATCGCACTTTCTTGGAAAAAGGCGTTTTGTGTCCCCCCAACCGAGCGCCATGAGCCCACAGGTAATAGCGGCCGTGCACGGTACGCCGAAGACTGGTAGTTAGGAATATCATAGGGCTGATCCCAAATGGTCATAGCATTCGTAATATCACTGCCGGGGATATTCGGCCCGCCGCGAGAGGCGACTGATGACAGGATGGACGGACATGAAACTTTCAGCTCAAACGCGTCCGGTTTTCCGTCTTTGACACTCGCCCTGAACCTGCCCATGGCAATCGGACGGTAGAAGTCATGTGTCATATCTTCTTCACGTGGCCACATGATCTGTACGGGCGTGCCTTCCATTGCGATGGCCGCATGAACGGCATAATCGGTAAAATCAGTTTCACCTTTTCGGCCAAATCCACCGCCCATATATTGCGTATGTATATGAACGTCTTCGGGTTTTAAATTGGACGCCTTTGCCGCGAATTTTTGTATGTCCAGAGGTGCCTGATTTCCTGCCCATATATCTAGTCGCCCATCTTGATATAGTGCTGTCGCATTGACAGGTTCCATACAGGCATGGGCAAGATAAGGCACTCGATATTCACCAGATACGATATCTGCACCGTCAAAAGCGGCGTTCACGTCACCATCATCAAGGAGCCGGCTGTCCGGTTTCGTGTCAAAAGCGTCCGCACATGCTGCGTAATGCTCTTCCATGGTGTCTGGATAGGGCGCCTTGGTCCATTCGCACTCAATGAGGTCAGCGGCTTGGAAGGCTGTCCATGTATTGTCTGCAATAATGATAACACCGTTACTTAGGGGAACGATCTTTTCGACGCCTTTCATTTTA
Source organism: uncultured Hellea sp. (assembly GCA_964576765.1). Taxonomy (GTDB): domain Bacteria; phylum Pseudomonadota; class Alphaproteobacteria; order Caulobacterales; family Maricaulaceae; genus Hellea. The sequence goes on along the minus strand of CAZNWH010000001.1, from coordinate 77,259 downwards.
AGGGCTTTATCGGCATTATAGGATGTCATCGTGCCGCCCAGATGCGGGTTCATTTTGACAGTCCCGAATTTCATGCCTTCAAAACGCAAGTCCGGCGCAAAAGTCGCTGTGCCGGAAACCTTATCTACCATATCAAGGCGAGGCATGGATTTTCCGACATATTTCCATTCTGATGCTGGGCGTAAAGTTACCGACTTGGGTAATTTCACCTTCGCCGCATCCATGGCCAAGTCCGTATATGCAATTTTTGTCCCGTTTGGTGCAATGACATGTCCGTCTTGGGTCTTCAGTTCTTGCGCCTTAACACCTATTCGCTTCGCTGCTGCGGACTTCAACCCTTCCCGGGCTGTTGCTCCAGCGACCCGCATTTTGACATAGGCGTCAGCTGAGGCACTTGATCCTCCCGTGATTTGCATGGCCATGGCTTTGGCAACGACTGGAACGATTTTCTTTCGCATAAACTTGGCTGAGCCGCTCTCATCGAGTGACGAGATAGGCAAGCCTTCTTCCATGACGGCTGCATTGTAATAGGCTTTGGCAGCTGGGCCATGAGCAATTTTAATACTGTCCCAAGAAATATCGAGTTCTTCCGCGACTAGGGCAGCAAGTGTCGTCTGGACACCCTGACCCATCTCTCCACGTGGCGTAATGATTGTCACCCCGTCAGACTTGATCAACACATAGGGTGTTAGCGCAGCTTCACCGTCATTCAAATCTGCTTCAAGCGGGTTGGGATAAGGCGTCTTGAATTTGTAATAACCAAATGCGACGCCGCCGGCTACAGCGGACGCCCCAATCAGAAAAGCACGGCGGGTATATTTGACGACTTTTCCCATTACGTGCCTCCCATCTTTGCAGCGGCATCTTTGACTGCAGCGCGGATACGCGGATATGTACCGCATCGACAGAGATTGGCTGACATAGCCTGATCTATTTCCTCATCCGACGGATCCGGATTAAGAGAGAGAAGCGAAACCGCAGACATGATCTGTCCCGGTTGGCAATAACCGCACTGCGCAACTTGATGATCGACCCAGGCTTCCTGCACGGCATGCAGGCTTCCAGGCATACCTAATCCTTCAATCGTCGTAATATCACCATCTGAGGCTTGCTCGGCTGTGATAGAACATGACCGTACGGCCATTCCGTCCAGATGCACGGTACAAGCTCCACATTGAGCAATACCGCAACCATATTTCGGGCCTGTTATCCTGAGCTCATCGCGGAGCACCCATAAAAGAGGCATGTCCTCTTCGACATCAGCTTCATAAGTTTGACCATTGACTGAGAATTTCAATATTACCTCCCAATAGATTCATGCGTTGAAGCCTCATACACTAATAGACATACTCCACAGTCAAGCTATATTTGGGAAAAAGACCGATGCTAATAAGTGAACTTTCTAAAAAGGCGGGAGTAGCCAATGACTCCATTCGCCATTACGTTGACTTAGGCTTATTAAACCTTGGGGAACTACAAGCTGGCAGCCGTGAGTATTATGACTTCCATGAAAAAGACTTGGACCGACTGGATTATATCGCGGCGTCTAAAGAGCTAGGTTTCACACTTAACGAAATCAAACCATACATGGATTTGTTTTTAGAAGACAGTTTGTCACTTGAGCAAATAGTGTCAGCATTTTCCGATAAGCTGGATGAGCTTGATAAGAAAATCGCCGACATAGATAAAATGCGCGAACGACTCCGGAAAAAGATAGTCATGTATCGGAGTTAAAATCCCGTGGCTGTGTGGAATCGTCCTCCGGGGGAATTTCATTAGAATATTTTGCCTAGAATTCCAGAATGACCAAACTTGAGGGCAACACTTACCTTGCTCGAAAACTCCGCGTTCCAAAATCCGACGCCACAGATTTGATGAATCATGCCACGCAGGAAATGGGCATTCTCGCAGAGTTTCTACCGGAACTTTATGCTGCTGAGACAAACCTAACACAGCAAAACACAGAATGATATGGGCGGCAAACCACCCACTCATTGCCATGGGTGTTTTGCTCCTTGCGGTTCTGATTATCGCGATCTTTGGCTGGCCACCCTTTACGGGCGGGGCCAGTGGAGATTTTCTGCGGGCGGATAAGTATTCAGACTTCGAAACGGGTGTGAGACGACATTCCAACGGGGTGCTCGAAGTTTCGGCCTTGACGCGAATGCCGAACGTTACGCCAGAAATGGTGCGCTGGTGGTTTGGAGACTATCTGGAAACAACCGAGCAATATAAGCGTTGGCATCCCACGGATCATATCTGGTATGATTGGGAGAATAAGGTTCCCGGAGACCATATCGGCGCGAGCGGCCTCGTACATGAATATATTGGCAAGGATTTGTTCAAGCTACGCATTCAATTCGTATCTCCTGAAAACATTTTAGGTCAGCCCAACGCCCTCGGGCCAGACGATGTCGCCATCTGCGCGCATCCCGGCCTTCTGGAAAAGCCTTATTATAGTGGGAAAATGTGCCATGTTATTCGCAGTACTGATTATGGCGCTGAAATGCGCAGCCGATTCTGGCTTGGGCTTGTGAGCAAGCGCGAGGGCAATGAAGCGGTGTTTTCATTCGAAGCGCTGCTCGCCAATACGTATCTTGCGCGACGACTTGCAATCGGGAAATCGGATGGCGTTGATTTGATCACCCATGCGGTAGAGGAAATGGGGTATTTGGCTGACCTGCTGCCGGAGCTTTATCGAGCTGAGACTTCCAGCCTTTCCAGTGCGCCGGAAACTGCTTAAGAGCCCACACAAGACGAGGAAACGCAATGAGTATCAAGATCAGGATATGTACAATTATCGCTATTGCCGCAGCCATGTTTATAGCTTCGGCGACGCAAGCCTTTGCGATTTCGGCGCTCGATGTCTGGGACAATGCAGCTAGGCAGGCGCTTCCTATGCAGGTAAAAATCTGGCTTGGCCTGATGATGCTCACCAATATTGCAGCTATCGGATTTTTGAAAAACCATGTCGCTGCGCGTTGGGTATTTGGCGGATTTGTTATCAGCCATTTACTGGTGATGGTTGGATTTTGGAAAACCGGAACACCTATTCTGGCCGGACAGGTATCACTTTTCCATATAATTTTCTGGACGCCTGGCATGATCGCCTTGTTACGTTGTCGAAACGAGATTACACTGCCATCAGCTTATGGCATTTGGGCGATTCTCTCCTTGGTGTTTTACTTCGGATCAATGGTTTTCGACGTGCCCGATGCGACGATTTTCATTCAACACCTGCTCGAATAGAGGCTGGCAAAGGAGCCGCAAAACATATCGGTCGTGAACCAGTAGCAATTCCGTTGCATTTAAAAAATTGCGGTTTGAGGTAAACCATTCAAGATCAGTATGGCCATGCGGCGAGATGATTGGGCAATCTTTGACCGTCGTGAGCAAGATTGAGGCTGTCCTCATGAACCGGGGAAACCGATCAGAATGAAGAGACGGTGGTGTGTTCATTCGTTATTCGCTTCAGCCTTTTCGCGCGCCGCATAATGATCTTGTAAAACTTTATAGGCAAGCTTCTTCTCGCCTTTTTCGCTGACCAGACCTTTGCGGTTATAAATATCTTGAATACCGTTTAGATTACGCAATGAAGACCGGAAATCTTTTAATATCCAAGGACTCATACCCTGCACATATTCGCTGCGCGCTAGCATATCGACCTGGTACTCATAAATTTTGGCTTGATATTCTTCCGACCAGATTACACCGCGATCCGAGCGTTTTCCATATTTAGCCCCACCGCCAAATTCGGAAATTATAATCGGCTTTCCAAATGCATTACGAAAACGGATATCTTTCATAAGGGGGAACATGAAATCGCGAACCGTGCCTTCATCGACAGGGAACTGGCTGCCAAGGAAGGACGAGTAATACCACCCGAAATATTCATTATATCCGATGATATCAACTATGTCTCCGAGCTTGTCTTCAAGCATGACTTCCACTTCATGATTTTGAACGGAGGCCGGATCAGTTACGCCCATTTTTGACAGCATTCCAGTCAGTATGGGCTTCACAGATTCGTCAACTTGCTCTGAAAGAACCATGTCTGCGGCTAGTCGTTTTGCGACTTCGAAAAACTCTTTGGTGATATCCCCAACGAGCGCCGCCGCAATCAGGCGATTATCGCCGTCTTCTTCACGGACTGTTTCAGCCAAAGCGCGGAGGAACTCTAGCCGTTCATTTGACTGAGGCATGGTTTCGTTACCGATGGACCACATGACGACAGAGGCGCGATTACGGTCACGGCGGATGTTGTCGCGGATTTGGTTCTTAGCGACATTGAGCGAAACCGGGTTGTCCCAGTCAATAATGGATACAATCGGGATTTCGCTCCAGACCATAAGGCCAAGTTCATCGGCCATACGCACGGCATATTCATTATGCGGATAGTGTGCGAGACGGACAAAATTACCGTTCATTTCTTTAATAAGGCCAAGCTGCGCACGTGCATCGGCTTCGTCAAACGCAACGCCGCCCTTAAGATAGCTTTCGTCATGCATGGAAATGCCGCGCAAGAAGACCTTTTCGCCATTGAGCACGATATCAAGCTCATCAGTTTCAATGGTCCGAAAACCGATAGAATCAGAAACGACTGATGACCCGCTCCCAATCTCCACATTATAGAGTTTGGGATTGTCAGGTGACCAAAGATCAAGGTTGGCGTTAAACGAAATCTGCGCCAGACCTGCCTGGTTGGTTTGCGCCGTGGCATTGACGCCGGCCTCAGGAATTTTCACTGAAACAGTTGCGTTTGCGGCTCCAGGTCCGTCGAGTTGAACCCAGCCTGACACGATTCCATTTGCTCTGTCTTTGAGCGGCAAAGAATAGTTTCGGACAAATGTTGCCGGTGTCGTGACAAGACTGACGTCACGGGTGATCCCGCCATATTTAAAAAAGTCAGATGTCGTTTGGGTTGGAATGGTTGTGTCATCCAGCTTGGCATTGACCCTGACAGCTACAAAGTTGTCCCCGTCTTGCATATGCTCTGTGGCATCAAAGTTGAACGCTGTATAGCCGCCGACATGTTGGCCTAACGGCTTTCCATTGACCCAGACAGACGTATCATAATTGGATCCATCAAAATGAAGGAAATAGCGCTCTCCCTCTTTTTTTGACAGATCAACATTGCGGGCATACCAGACATTGCCGCGATAGCGGAACAAACGATCATCCTGAGTATTCCAGTCCCCAGGCACATCAAGCTGCCGGCGGCTGTCTAAACTATATTCACGCAGTTCAAAATCACCTACAGGCGGCGCGAGTCGGTAATACGGCCCGCCTAAAAACGGCCGACTGCCCGCGCCATATTCATCGACAATAATATTCCATTTGCCGTTCAGTGAGACTTTGCTCCGTCCGGATACATTCGTGATAAGGGAATGCGGTTCAGCCAGAGGGGCAGCCTTGTGCTGAAAAGCATCGACAATGGATGCACTTTCTGGGTCTCTGGCTTCATCTTTGCGCTCATAGGCATCCACTATGGCTCCTCCGGTTTCATCAGCGTAGGTTTTTTCGGCTGCGGGCTCTTGTTTGACTGTTGCGCTTTCATTTACGGGCACGTCGCTTTGCGGCGCGCAGCCCATAAGTGCACACATGACACCAATGAAAAGAACTGACCGTATTAAATCGATCCAACGCAATAAGTTCATGATAATTTCCTCTCTTATTCGCATTTGTGCTTTTCAATTTAGGCAATTAAATTTATTTATCCCAAAAGTTCATATAGAGCAATCTGTTACATCACCCTCAAACTTGTTTAATAGTATTCCGGCACGATCGTAGACTGTCGCCAGAAACCAAAGATGTTCGTTAGAAGTTCACCTTGGCTTTCGCGCCGAAATATCTTTGCGCGTTGCGCGGTATCGTATGCCATAATGCGGTTCCGGTGCCGAGAAACGCCCCGCTTAAGCCCCTGATATTGTTTTGATGTACGAAACATTGTTTGTAAGGGCTATGGACAGAATACCAAAAACATGGATTTTTGTCTTGAAGCCAACTTCAGAGCCCAGTACTTGTCACTGTTAACAATTGTTAGGAATTCAGAACAGCGAAAATCGGTAAACACACGGGGAAAGAATGGAACATTCGGTTAAAGCGCCAAGTGATGAGGACGTCTGCAGATTAACCTGGCACCTCATGAATAATCAAAAAATATCACCTGAAGAATGGGACTCATTGATGGCCTCCTTTAAGGCCACAGCCAATCGAAGCCGCTCGGCCACTAAACTGTTTGATGATGCTGCAATGTCTAGCCTGATAAAAAAGACCTTTAGTAGCCGCAAAGCGCAACTATTCAAGAAGGAATGGCGCCCGCGTTTTCTTCTTAATCATCCCCTAAAGCCGGAAGAAAAAATAGCCTATTTAAGCGTCATTGCCTCGTTGATTGGTAGCAATGTACAATCCGTGTTGGCGGATGCAGATTTGACGGGAACGCAATCACTCGGCCCCCTGAGTTTTCCCGGTGTAGTCGTCAAACGGCCTGCTGGTTCCCATAGCGGCTGGAGCTTACACCTCACGACGCAAGGGTCTGGACGATATGAATGTGTACGGCAACAATTCGCCTCTCGCCCGGGAGATCTCATATTGCTGGCTCCGGATGCACCTTATAATTACGTCAGGAATCAAGAAACTGAAAGCTGGATTCATCACTGGATTTATTTTCAACCCCGCACCCGGTTGTTAGAATGGATTAATTGGCCGGAATTGGGTCCCGGCATTTTTCACGTGAGATTACCTGACTCTGAAGTTTCATCATTTGAAAGCGTTTTCTTAACCACACATGATTTGGATATGGCGTCCAATAGCAATGATAATGCCCTGTTTTTAAATTATATTGAGCAAATACTCATTCGCGCCCAACGATTTGTAAAAACAGCTCACGCGGGGTTTCGGGACAGTCGATCTAATGATGCGCAAGCCTACATCTTAGAGCATCTTAGAGAAAACCCGTCTGTCGAGGATGTGGCGCGGCACGTTAAGCTGTCTAGATCTCAATTATCGGCTTTGTTTAAACAATCAACAGGGCGCTCATTGTCGAAATGGACAAATGAACGACGCATGGCTTTGGCCGTGCAGCAGCTCCTTCACACAGATCACTCAATTTCAGCCATTGCGGATGAAATCGGATTTAGCGACCCGCTCTATTTTTCACGTAAATTTCGAAAAACGATTGGAATTGATCCGCGCGGATATCGTAAAAAACACGACATTTCTCTAAAACCGCCAATAGAAAGCTAATCTGATTTTGAGGTGTATAAAATTGCGCGCTAGGACAAATGTCCATGTTTTTATCGGCCCGTCCATTTCAAAACCAGTGCAAGCTCGTTAGCGTTAAGAAAAATGGTGGTGTAAGGGGAATATAGATGGCACGGTTCGCGAAATTCATTGGGAAGGGATTTATTGCAATCCTGCTTCTTCTCATTCTTATCATCCTACTCTTTAAAATTTCTTGGTGGTGGAGTGCAAGTTCTCAAATGAGGTCTCTTGGCCCTGAGGCCCCGACACTAAGCGAGAATGGGACGACTTTCAGAGATTTGAATAAGAACGGTAAACTCGACGTCTATGAAAATAGCCGCGCGCCCATCGATGCGCGCGTCAATGACATTCTCTCGCAAATGACCCTTGAGGAAAAAGCCGGCGTGATGTTTATCGAATTCACCTCCGTTGGGGAGAATGGCAAGCTTAGCAATATCCCGAAATTTACACGGCTAGAAACGCTCATAACCGTTCCTAATTCTGAATTGGTTGCTGCCAATCTCATGAACCATGCGAGCCTTATGGACGCCGTTGACGACACGGCCGCGTTTGCTAACTGGGCAAATGCGGTTCAGAAAATTTCCGAACGGACTCGCCTTGGCATTCCTATGTCGTTTGCCAGCGATCCAAGGCACGGCCCAGAAATCGGTGCATCCGTCGGTATGCCAGCTGGCCAGTTTTCAATTTGGCCAGATGCGCTGGGCCTTGCGGCTGCTCGCGATCCAGAACTGACTCGTCAATTCGCCGATATCGCCCGCCAAGAATACCGCGCCGTCGGTATTCATGTCGCCCTCCATCCCGTAGCTGACCTTGCGACAGAACCCCGCTGGGCCCGGATCAGCGGCACATTTGGAGAAGATGCCCACCTCTCTGCGGAATTAGTGAAGGCCTATGTCACCGGGATGCAGGGCGAGAGCCTAGACCCGAACGGCGTCGCGACAATGGTCAAACATTTCTCCGGCGGCGGTCCTCAAATGGACGGCGAAGACGCTCATTTTCATTATGGGAAAGAACAGGTCTATCCCGGCGAAAATTTTGACTATCACCTCATTCCATTTGAGGAAGGGGCTTTTCCGGCAGGTGCAGCGCAAATCATGCCCTATTACGGTATCCCTATGGGACAAACCAGCGAAGATGTTGGCTTTGCGTTTAACAAAGAAATTATCACCGACCTGCTTCGCAATCACTACAAATATGACGGCGTAGTTTGTACGGATTGGGGCTTGATTTCAGACTCTAAACTCTTGGGGATATTCACCATTTTGAAGTCCCGTTCCCATGGCGTCGAAGGTCTGACCAAAGAACAGCGTATGATTAAAATAATCGAAGCGGGAAATGATCAATTTGGCGGAGAACATATTCCGCAAATGTTGGTTAAATTAGTCCAGGAGGGTAAAATTTCTGAAGCCCGGCTAGACATTTCTGTACGGCGTTTATTGCGGGATAAGTTCAGGCTCGGCCTATTCGACAATCCATATGTGGACGCTGAGGCGGCTCTGAACATCGTCGGGTCGGACGCGTTTATGGCCGCGGGAATCGAAGCTCAAAAACGATCACTGGTTCTTCTTAAAAATGGCACGGCGGACCAACCCATTTTGCCCTTGACCGGAAAGCCCAAGATATATGTTGAAAATATCGACCCTGCGGCGGCCGCAAAATACGGGGAGGTTGTTGACGCCCCCGAAGAGGCTGACTTTGCGATTGTGCGCATACACACACCTTTTGAGCCCAGAAAGGGCGTTTTCGAACAGATATTAAAAGCCGGTTATCTTGACTTTAGGGGAGAAGAAAAAAGACACTTGCTCTCTATAACTGAAAGGGTTCCAACGATATTTTCCATCCATCTGGAAAGGGCGGCTGTCATCCCCGAAATCGCGGCTGGGAGTGAGGCTCTTATCGCTGATTTTAATGCCTCGGACGATGTACTCCTAGGGGCAGTCTTTGGTGAATTTTCGCCAACAGGCAAACTTCCTTTGGAACTCCCCTCCTCAATGGAGGCTGTTCGCAATCAGATGGAAGATATGCCTTATGATTCTAAAGATCCTCTTTATAAATATGGACACGGATTGACCTATGACCATGCTCAATAGATTTGCCATTGTTTTAATCTGTATTGGATGGATGCTTTATCCATCGCTAAGTTGGGCTCAATTACCGGACCTTGCGTCTGGCCCCTCTGAAACAGTAACCACGCCGACGGATGTTAAGCGTCCAAATATTGTTTTTATTTACACTGACGATCTCGGATATGGAGATATCGGCGCTTTTGGAGCTGATGACATCAAGACGCCCCATATCGATTCTTTGGCAATAGATGGCGCAAAATTCACGCAATTTTACAATGTTGCCCCTGTGTGTACGCCCGCCCGCGCGGGATTGCTCACGGGCCGATATCCTATACGTATGGGCATCCATCACGTCTTTTTTCAAAGCTCTTATACTGGGATGCCGGAAAATGAGTTGACGCTTGCTGAACACCTTAAACCGGCCGGGTATGCTACCGGAATTATCGGCAAATGGCACCTTGGACACCATGAAAAATATCTGCCCCTCAATCAGGGATTCGATGAGTTTTTTGGCATTCCATACAGCAATGACATGTCGCCTTTGCCGATGATGCGCGGCAACGATTACATTGAACCGCATATTGACCAAACCCGATTAACAAAGCGACTGACCCAAGAGGCTGTCAATTTCATCAATGCCAAATCCGGCCAACCTTTCTTCCTTTACCTCGCTCATCCAATGCCACATGTGCCTCTTTTCCGATCCGAGGCCTTTGAAAACGTCAGCGACCGAGGCGCGTATGGAGATGTCATTCAGGAGCTTGATTGGAGTGTCGGCGAGGTGTTGGCTGCGCTGGAAGACAATGACCTTACCAATAACACACTTGTTGTCTTTTCCAGTGACAACGGGCCTTGGCTTTTTATGGGCAAGGATGGCGGCTCTGCCGGACCTTTACGCAACGGAAAAGGCACCACATTTGAAGGCGGCGTACGTACGCCTTTGCTTGCCCGGCTGCCCGGAACCATCGCGCCGGGATTGGTTATTGAGACGCCCGCAAGCATGGTTGACTGGTTTCCGACTCTATCAGCTATGGCGGGTGCCGAAACGCCTCCTGCCAGCAAAATTGACGGACAGGATTTGGCTCCGCTTTGGCGCGGGGATACGCTGCCTGTTAAGGATCGGACAATCGCTTTTTATTCTCACGGAAAGTTGGAAGCCATTAGAAAAGGCCCATGGAAATTAAAACAGCCCTACGATTCGGATACAATCCCTATCCCGGCGCCTGTCCGCTTCTTTTTAAAGGGTGAAGTCGGTTTAAAGTCCCATAGTACATTGCTTTTTAATCTGGACGAAGATCCTGGCGAGACCCGTAATTTGGCAGGCAAGCACCCGGAGCAGGTTAAAAGACTCCGGGCTGAACTCACGAATTTCGAAACGCGTATCGGCGACGTGCCGCCATCATTGACAGACGCCGAACTAAAGATAGAGGCCCCAATGATGATCCTGTTGGGCGCTGCGGCGAAAGCAGTATTCTTGATCTTGGCATTTTTATTCGTTTTGTTTGGTCTCTTGTTTTTTTGGCTTGGGCGTCGGTCGGGCCGTAAAAAATACAGTCAATCTCTCGATTAAGGATAATCAAAATGAATCTGAAAAAATGGATTTTTTGGTCTGTATTAGTAACCTTTACCTTGCTCGCTGGTTTTCTGGCATTCGGTATTCTAAATTTCAGAGCTTTAGCAAGAACGAGAATCCAGAATTTTGGAGCGCTGACATTGCCGCTATCGAGGCAAGATATGAGAGCGAACTCCCGAAAGACGTAATAGTCTTTACGGGAAGCTCCAGCATTCGGAAATGGGAGACGCTCGACAAAGATATGGCGCCTTACCCCGTCGTAAATCACGGCTTTGGCGGTTCAAAAATTGCAGACGTTACATATTATGTCGATCGCCTGATTACGCCCTTTCAACCCAGAGCGGTCGTGCTGTTTGTCGGCACCAATGACATCAACGGCGTAGCTGGGAACAGTAAAACCGGAAAAGACGTGTTTAAAAGGACCAAGGACCTAATCACAGCCATTCATAACGACCTTCCCGACATTCCAATATATTATATCTCAATTTCTCCCACAAAGGCTCGCTGGAAGGTTTGGCCCGAGGGCCACGCTGCCAATCAATTAGTTTCGAAATTTGCATCCGAGCATAACTATGTGACGTTTATCGACACAACCTCCCAATTGTTGTCAGATAACGGTAAACCTAACGAAGGTTTATTTACATGGGATGGATTGCATTTAAATGCGGAGGGATATGCCGTCTGGGCATCAGTGATCTATCCCTTTTTACAAAATGATGTAATTGCGCAGGAATTGCCGAACATAGAAACCGAGTAAGCACCATTGCTATCAGTGCCCGGCTAAATTCAGAAAAGTGGAGAGCATAGATTTGACTACGCTGACGTCCGCTTTGCCCCCTCAGTACGCATCCCATCAAAAGCGCTCATAGTAAATATTATTCAATTTTACCAAACCCATCATCGAACACTTCTATCCAATCATCCCTCTCAAGCTGCTGTGCCATTTCGCGAAGATCGCGGATAACGTCCAGCCGCAATTGATAGTTCTGTAATACCAAATTGTCCGTTTCGGCGTTTAGCTTGCGTGTTTCAGCATAGAGCTTTTCGGCTTCAGCCAATATCATCGAGACTTCCGCCGTAATCTTTTCGTTGGTTTTCACCGGTCCGTCCAAAACCGCTTTAATATGCGCCAGCGACTTCGTCGCGATTGTTCCAAGCTCGTCGCGTACCGTCTGCCCCTCTGATGAGGGTAATTCGACGTCGAGCAACCGCTCCATCTGCACGACAAGTTTCTCCTGCAAGGAACGGCGGTGTTTGACTGCATTGGGGCCGGTGATGAATGGCTTAGATGGAAGTGTGCCGCGCCGGTAATCCACAAAGGTATCAATAATTACCTTGGAAAGTCTGACCGCATTGTCAGATTTCATGCCCATGGACATCATCGCGACACCATGCTCGGTATAAGCCCAGGGTAAATGACGGGAACCTCCATGCCCCTCACTTGAAATAGCATTTTGCAATTTCAAGATTTTCCACTCCTCAGACGCTAACTGAAAAGCATAGTCAGATGTAAATTTTTCCCCATTACGCTTGCGGTAAAGATTTATGAGGCTGACCGTCGTATCAAAAAAACGAGCAAGGTCATTTGCAAGTATGACGGCATGTCCCCTGATTTGGACGATCGCACTTTTAATCTGAATTTCCTCATCACTCATAATAATTACCTAGTTTCCAAGTGATGCACCGCATGACGCTATTAAAGCGGCGAGAACACCCAATCCCATTGCTTCATGTATTTTCATTTTTCTTTCCTCATTATTGGAACTAAGAAAGGTCTCTGCCGTTAGTGAGCGTCCAAGAAATTGAACGCCCGCTAATATCGCCGGTGACCGTCCGGCCTTTATTTCGTTCTAATGTCTCTCTCCACGGCACCAGCGTAAAATCTTTTGACCTCTCAATAATTCCGTATCGCCCGCTAGGACGGTCAATTGCCTTGAGATACTTCCCGCTTATTTTACCGCGTAAAGGTGTGTGACTATATGGTTTACCCAGCTCGTCAGAAATATCTCCGGCTGCATCTGCGATGTCTCGCGCTTCCAATGTCTGTAAATGCTCCGCGGTCAGACGCTCATCAAGTTTTTCTATGATCGCTTCATCAAGCAGGAACTTTCGGCGCAAGACTTTGGCACTTTCAACATCCTCTCCAAACCCTTCCGGCGCCTCTCCCGAACCCGGAAGTTGGAGCTGTTCATCAAGCCATGTTCGGCCCATTGTTTTTGCGAGTGTCTTGAGCGGCCCATTGGACACAATACGAATGTCCACTGGATTAGAAAACGCCTTTGATTTTTCAAAACGGGTCGCGCGTTTCAGATAGTCCCCGGGTACCTTCCACGTTCCGTCACTATTACGGTCGGCATGACCCGCGCGGCGCATGGCTTCAAGCCGCCTGATATGGGCTTCAATGAACTGTGGTCTTGCTCCGCTATCTTCATCCATATGAGCGCTAGCGCTGTAATGTCCCCCGCGCTTATGCGCGATATTGTCAATCGTGTAATCCGAAGGCCGAGGCGTGATCGATTTTGGACGAACCTCAACAATCATGCCGCGCTTAACATCTTCGATATTGGACGACGCCCCTGCATCCAAATAAAGGGCTTCCCCATTTATTGTATCGAGAACCAAATAACTTCGATCATTCACATCATCACGGATGCCGGCTTTTATGACCTGCCCAACAACAGGCGCGGCTTTAGCATCAAACGGGTCGTAAATCTCATCGTTGTAGACTGGGCGTGATAATTTGGCCTCGCTCATCGCGCGCTGATAGGTTCTAATCATATCGCCGCGCTCGCCCATACGGCGCAAGGTACGCTCAAACGCTTCATCAAGTTTCCAGATGCGCCGTCCTGTTTTCTGGGCAAGTCCCATTTGGCCAAGTTTTTTAAGCCGGCCCATATCCATGCGCCATATGGCTTCAGACCCGGCCTGCGGTCCCGCCGTTAAATCGAGGATATTATCTTTGGCTTGATTGACGAAGCTACGATCCAGCAATGTATATCTTTGCTGGGGAACCATTGCGGCGAGCTTCATGGCCGCATCCATTTGCCGAACATAGCCCAATTCTTTTGTCACGAGCTCTTCTGCCAGATCGCGCATGCCATGGGCGATATATTTTCGGGGAATGACAAGGTCTTTACCGTCATCCTTTTTACCTCGCAGAACAATATGGGTATGCGGCACAGCCGTATCATAATGATCGGCAGCCACCCATTCTAATTTCGTTTCAAGATCACGCTCCATGTGCCGCATAAAATCGCGCGTAAACCCGGTGAGGTTTGACATGTCTTTACTATCTTCGGGAGAGACGATGATTTTGAAGTAATGACGGTCTTCTTTGAAACTCTCTTCAAACTCGGATCGATCCGGCGCAATGCCATTATCATCATACAAAACACCTTTGCCGTCCTCACGGCCCGCGCCCTCGCGTTCAATATAGCCCAAGTGCTGCTTCATATAGCCCAGCTCTTTCGTTCCCAAACGCACAAGACTGACTTTCACAACAACCCGGCGCACAAACATATCTTCTGCCTGCGGTGTGAACCGCGAACGCCCCCCGCCGGATTTTCTTTTTGACCCCGCGCGCGCAGCTTGCTTAACCCGGCCTGCCAGACTCAAGAACTGCCCTGTCCCGCTGGGCGCAAATATCTTACCGAGTTTCACATTGAATGGATTTTCGCCGCGACCGCTCATAATCCTAAAACCCCGCAAAAACCTAGCATTCTCGCAGGTGGCCCGCCCTCTGGCCCCACTCCCATGGGGGTTTGCGAAGAATACCTTGGGCCACCCTCCAAAGAGGTGGCCCGGAAAAAACGATGTGCAGACAATGGCTTAGGGCTGACAGGCCCAGCCCTTTTATCTTGCATATTCCGCCAATCCACACTCACCCCCCTAATTCTCCCGTTTTAACCGAATTGGCGGAATCTGAATTTCCCAAAAACTCTACAGTTCCAATGATATTTTCAACGCCGACAGGTCCAAAATATCGACTATCAAATCCGGTCTGCACATCCGGGGACACCAGAAAATATTCACCGGCTTTAAGGGTTGCACACCCCGACCTGACCGGCATATCGCGCCCCAAACCATCCTGCGCCTGCACAGAGATAACAGGATGTCTTGGGACGCTAACCGAATGATTATTGTAACAAACCTCGTCCCCCTCTACCGCCCATACCGTCTTAATCAGAGGGTAGTCATAGGGTAAATATCCGCGTTCATCCGCCATTTTTCGGGCCCAATCCGGCGCATAGGCGGCGACCTGAGACTCTAATTTGGGAAGAGTATTTTTCTTTAAGCGGTAAAATCCGATAGGCGCACTGGCGCTTGGATTGTAAATCAATATCGGTTTAGGCGGAAATACCATATCGCTCGCCGTGGCGATAACCGCGCCGGTCATTATCATGGCAATAACCGCGTTTCTAAGCATCGGAACACTCAAGAATTGGATTTACGACTGGTGCTTTTTCACGCCTAAATTCAGTATCATTGTATTTGCGCCAGTAATTTGCCGGAATGACGGAAAGATCGCCGCCAATCCTTTTCTCAAGCCTTGTCAGGCGAGCAAGTAAGCGCCGCGTAGCCTTCGTCCCTCGTGATCGAAAGAGTAAATGGGCACCGGGAATCACGCCCGGAATTTCCGTTATGCGCCCCGATCCCGCGGCCTCACATATGTATAAATTCCAAAGAATTGTGCCAAAGTCATTGCGTTTCCAGCGTACCATGCCAAATGTTTGGCGCGGCTCAAATGCGTGGAGCGTAATGCCGTTTGGGCGATTGATTACGGATTGGCTAACGCCAAATCTAAGTCGGTGATTACATAGACCCCGAACAATGTGCTCAGTGACAATTGTATAATTCTCACACACGTTGCGGGGTCTTTTCAGTGCGGCCTACAGATTGGCTTATTTCATTTCCGAGTGACCAAGAGAACAGATCGTCTTTGTGATACACAACTTTTCGGCCATGTTTTCGGTATTTTGGCCCCATACCATTCCATCGCATATTCTGTAATGTCTTTGGCTCCAGATGGAGAAACTTTGCGGCTTCCTCAACATCAACAAAAGGGCATTCCAAGTCGCGTCCCACGATAAAATCCATTCACTTTTCACGTGGTTGACAGTGTATCTATCTTCCCACATTGCGAATCGGTGCATATTTTTGAGGTGTTGTGAATGGTTAAAATTACACTGTTAGATTTAGCACCCCTCTGATTTCATTGACTGTTTCAATAATTTTGACGGTCATGTTTGATCTAAAATCTTCAAAAATTTCCCGTAAATATAGGATTCTACGCGGGTATAATTATTTCTCACTGTCGTTCGTGCGGACTGAAATTCATCCGGATCATTTTTTAAATAATCTTCTCCGAAGTGCGCATTAATTGCGTCCTTCCATGTTCCGCCAGCGGCTCGAATATCGTAAACACGCGTGGAACTTTCGTGTAAATCAGGACGTTTAGGCGTGTGCAACGGCGCTGAAATATCAATAGAGCCGTCATAAATACCTGCGATTTGTGACACTGTTTTGAGCCGTTTTTCGAGATCATTTACGCGGTCTATTTCTATTCCAATATGCACATTTTCGTCGACCAAATTCAGGTCAGCACACCTGAGTTGAAACCAGAATTTTTCGCCTAAAAACCGTATATGATGCGCCCCGTCAGGCGCTTTAAAATGGGTGCGGTGTGCCGGAAATTCAGAGATATTAATAGTAAGGCCATTTGGGTCTATTTTATCCTCTGGAATAACAAGGAATCTGACCACATTTTGGAAGCGGTTTGGGTGCCAAAATACCGGCGCATTTACTGCTGAAAGCTCCGGGTCTGCAGGGAATAATAGACCGTATTTTTCGAATTCAGGATAGTAATTATGGCTGACTATACAGCTCGCACTCCTTCCCAATGAGATCGTCTCAAAACCCTGTAAATCTAGGCTTTTATAGAGGTTTTTATAGGACTCTATTCGCCGCAAAACCTCCCATGTACAAGACGGATAGGTATGCCAAGGAGAGATATTTTGAATCACTTTTACCGACATGGTTTTGACTACCATTTTTGCTTGAAACGTGCTATGCAAAATTGCAACTATTTAGATAGGTTTTGGCATAAAAACCCGCCCGATATTTCTATCAGGCGGGCCGTCTTGAAGAGGTTTCGCTTAGGTGCGGGGGTTCCAGACCATGGCGAATTTCTTCTCTTTTGTGCCTTTGACACGGCCCAGATTGGCATAGACCTTACGGTCAGAAATATTGGGGTGTTCAAAGGTCAGGGAGATATAGGCTTTCCCTGATGTTTCGCCCGTGCGGTTCCAGCCTGCGCCCACTTCCGCCAGACGTTCGCCGAAGATGCGAAAGTCAGGCTCTTGTGACTTCGGAGTTTTGGACTCATTGGCGATAACTTTGATGCGTTCATTGACGCCCATCGCTAACATGCCTTCGAAATTTCCGTTGTCAGTTTGTGTAATATATCCAATTGCTTTGGACATGGTTCAGTCTCCATTTGTTTGTCGCGTCGGGGCCAATCCCCTTGCTGACACCCAAATGAAAGCGGGCAGAGAAAAGCCCAGAACGCCTTCCATAAAAATCAAAAAATAAAGGAGGCCAAACGCCATTAGCGTTTGCACCTGTGAAGGAAAACTATTTTGTTTCGCGATAAGGTCGCTCTGCGGCCTAGGAAAATAGTTGGCCTGACGGGTTGGAGGGTTTTTATCTGTCTGCTCATTTAAGGGTGGGTAGCAGGGAATTGGCCCGGATGTGACAAACGAATGGAACCGACGATTAAAACCCGATGACCAATGTGATTGGATATATTACGCGAACTGACAACGGAAATTTCGAAGGTATGTTAGCGATGGGCGTTAGTGATCGCCTTAAGAGTTCTCACCAATGTGTTCCGAAACTAATGAAGGCACAGGAGCCTGACTTCGTTTCTTCGGCGTACGTCTGGCGGAAGTCGGCGCGGGCTGGAACCGCGCGGGCGAAACTTCCGGGAAACCTTATATTTGCCTCGACCTTTGAACACCCCAATATTTCTGACCGTAAGGTCTATGCCAATCTGGGCCGTGTCAAAGACACAAAAGAGAAGAAATTCGCTATGGTCTGGAACCCCCGCCCCTAAGCGAAACCCGCTTCAAAAAGGCCCGCCTGATAGAGATATTGGGCGGGTTTATTAAGGCCAAGATTTGTTGCGCGGCCTATCAAACTGCCCTATCTCTTATTTGCGTTTTGCAAAATCAAAACGTGGGGACTGCTAAGCCCCTTTGAAAACCGTAGACGGCCTGTCGAGGGCGCGTCTTAGGACAGCAATGCACATTCGGCTCTGGCCGGATGGCGTGTTTAATGTCCAAGGCTCTGGCCCAAACGGCGCGCATAGAGTCCTACGGTTCTCTATCTTAGCAGCATCCGGCTTTCGGATGATGTGATTGAAACCAGGACGATAAGGGACGTAAACAAGCATTATTTCAAAATTATTTTAGAGGTAACAACCTGTCTGAAAGCCATATGTAATTGGGTAAATTGGACAATCAAACCTCTGCCAATGCCAGAGCCTAAGATTTGGCGCTCTTGCTATTTTTTGAAAATCAAGGTTTATCACTTTACGGCCAACATTACCTGAAAGGGATAATTCGTATGGCAGACCCACGCGGCTACACGAAAAAAATACATTTAATGCTGTTGCCTAATGGCAATCTCGCGCTTGAAACCGTGATTCAAGACGGTAGTTTTGAGCCTCAAGAACTTGATCCTGAAATCGAACTCGACCCCATTTCAGTTCAAGAACTCCTGCGAATTTTAGCCACCAGTATCGTTACTCAACCAGATGAAGAAACTGAAACGGAACTTGAAGATATTCTTGAACATTTTGAAACGGGCGTCGGCATGATTAACGACGCCATCAAAAAACGGAACTCGTCTCAATAAAAAAGCCGCCGCGCCAGAAGCACGGCGACCCTTACACTTGGCAAGTTTGGAGACTATTGCGCCAAGCGCATTAGGCTTTAGGCGGCAATATCCGCATCCTTTTTCTGGTTCGCCATCATCACTTTCGATACGGCGGCGTCTGCCTTTGCGGGTGGGCATGTGTCTTTATCAAGATAAGGGGTCGCAGGTATCTGCATCCACTTTGGACGCCAATCGGGACGAGCCTCTTTAACCCCGTGCCCCGCCATGCGGTTGCGGATGATGTCTTTTTGTTTTTTGCCCGTCTCGGTCAAAGCTCCGTCCGCAACAGACTTACCCGCAATGTCTTTGACCATTGCATTGATAACGGCTTTATCGCGCAGGATTTCAAAGAAAGCATCATCGGGTTCCCATAGGCTGCTCATGTCCACAGGGACGGCATAGGTAATTGCCTCGATAACATCGGCATCTAGGGTCAGACTTTCGCACATTGCCAAAGTCATCGCCCGCATCACTACGGCATCGTCAAGTTCCAAAAGCCGTGCAAATATCTGCGGGATAGATTGCTCCGCTAAATGCTTGGACGGGCTGTAGGGGTGGTCAAAAGGTGTTATCCCCAATAACTCATAAACCGCCTTGCGCTCGGTTTCAAAAATATCAGCACCTTTACTTGCCGCAATAGATTCGGTTGTCGACTCCTTTCGGGATTTGGTCGGTTGCGGTGCTACGCTCCACAGATGTGACCCTGCAAACATATGGGCAACAGTCAATCGAAGCGCGACCTTTGGATGGCCAAGCAATTCGGAACGAATGGCAGAGTGACGATGCAAAGCAATATATTGTCCCATAGGGCCTGACATTTCAGGTTTTGAAGATTTGGCCTTGGGTTTGCCGTCCGTATTCAGGCCAAGAATGTTATCAATCTTCTTGATGTCGGACTTTGGCAGATAGCCAATATAAGGCGTAACCGTTCCGTCATGGCCAACCTCGATATATATCTTACCGCCATTTTCGCGCTCTCGCTTACCGTGCTCGTAACGGTCAAAGCGCGAACCGCGTTCAAGCACGATAACATCAGTCCAGCCCTGTTCTTTCCATTCGGACACGGCCTCGGCAATCGCCGTATTTTGGAGCGGCCAGAATTGGTCGGGGTCTGCAAAATACTCGGTATCGCCAAATAGGTCTGTGATGATAGCCCCGTCAAAATCAGCCATATCAAAAAGCGCATCTTTGGTTTCAATCTGCGCATCGCCTGTGAGCCAGTTTTTCAAGTGATAATCTGTCGGCGCGTAATCATCACTATGATAAAGCTCGAGCCATTTTCCCTGTTGCTCGGTGGTGGCCATTGTCAGGGCTTGAACCGTTCCCGTTCTGATTTTCTCGGCTTCATAAAGGGACAGGATTTCAGGGAGCAGATTAGCGAGGGCTAAGACCCGTTTCACCGATTTTTCGGGGATGGCAAAGACAATTCCGATCTCGGCGGCATCTTTGCCCGCATCTGCAAGAGCCTTATAAGCCGCAAATTGTTCAAGCTGTGTTGCGGGAACCCGCGCCACATTCTCAAGCAAGGACGCCTCACGGGCCGCTTTAACATTGCCGCTTTCCATAATCACGCAAGGTGCTTTTTGGGGTGTGCCCGTCTCGTTCGCTTTCTTTTTTAGCGCAAATAGTCGGCGGCGTCCCGCAATCACGCCCCACCCTTTGCCCTCTTTGCGCACAAGCAGGGACTGATTGACACCTGCCGCTAAAATGCTTGGATAAATATCGTCAATATTGGGGGCTTTCTTGCTGTGCCGCATATTGAGTTTACTCACATGCATATCGGCAACGGGAAGCATTTTTACCGCACTTGCGATTGGTTTGGGCGCTATCTGTGTCTGAATCCGCTTTCTGGTTTTCACTACTTTATTTTTTACTTTTGGCATTTGGAAGTCTCCAATTTTGCGATGAGGTCACAAAGGTCAATCTGCGCACGGCCTACCTCATCAAAAAGGCCAATATCGCAAGATTTCTGGATGGCATTCGGGTTCTTTTTCGGAACCGCCAAAAACGAATGGGGATGCGTTGTTCGGGCGGTCAGTTTTTCACCAAGTGTCACGGGACGAACCTCATCAATCAGGGTCTGTTCGCCGACGTCGGTGATTTCAGAATTGCGGGTCATGGATTAACTCGCGATAGAATTTTCAATTGCCGCGCCTGTTCCGCGTTAGCCGCTTCAATGGCATCGCCAAGCAAATCGTTCGCGACCTCGGTCAGATAGTCATTTTGGCTATCGGGATAATTTGCCTCAATCCCCCACAGGCTTGCGGCGTGGTCGGTAAGTTCATGGGATTCAATTTTGACTGACAATATGACGCCGCAATAAAACCACTCGTCATTTTTCCAAGCAGCCATGATGGCTTCGGCCTTGGCCTGTTGACGCTCATAACGTTCCCGCCACCCGTTTCCCGCGCCAATAAATCCCGCATCATCTTTATACAGGCTCGGCCAAAATCCGTCTTGACGTTCATCGGGCGCGTCGGGTGTGTCGTCATGGGTAATACGGGCCGTGACAGTATAGGCTCCGACCTCGCAGGAAATGCTATCGCCAAGGCAGACATAGCTATCAAATTTTTGCGTGAAGGTCATGCCACCCTCCGCAACTCAAAACCCGCTTTGTCGCAAAGCCCGATGAGGCGGCTGACTTCATTGACGTTCAGGTCATCGCCAAGCGTTCGATAAATATTGCCCTGACGGAGTCCTTTTCCGTTTCGCGCTCTGACAACATGACACCAACGATAGGGGCCGCGTCCATCTTCTCGGGGTCTGACCTGATAGCGGGACATTACCACGCCCCGAAAATGTGGACTTCATCGAAAGCGGTTTCGATGGTAAATATGTCGCCTGACATTTCCCAATCACGGGCCATGCTTTTATAGTCGATATAGGCCGCAAGGCTGTCGTGTATTTGTGGGCCGCAATCCTCAACATGTTGCCTAGCGTAATCCTCTAGGGACTCATATTCGCCGTGGTAATGTTCAAGGGCTGTCTTGGCGTCCCCTAGGTCACCGCCGTAATGCTCAATCAACTTGCCGCCTAACGCCTCGTGCTCTTCGATAAATTCGGCCATATCGGCCACGGTTTCAAAAGACTGCCACTCGGATAAGGGCGCACCTTCAAAACCTTCATAATCATGGATGGCCCATTCCTCGGCCTCTTCAATTGGCGAGGCGGCCAGCATGGCGCGGGTTTCATCCCAAATGTGGGACTCGCCTAGCGTGGCGTCTATCCAGCGTCCGTGAAGGTAGCCATTATTGTAAGCCGCCAGACAGGCCACGTAGATTCTGATGGTGGACAGGTTGGGGGTGTGAAAATTTGGCAGATAGCCAAAGGGAATAAATTCAGAACTTGCGGCTAGGTGCTCGGTCATCGGTTTGTCTCCAATGCCGCCCCAAGAATTGGGCGCACAGCGCCCAAGCAATTAGACGCGAGCACGTTCCCCCCGCAGGGGGGCGGGGGGGAGCGGCAAGGAGGCCAGACAGGCGAAGGGTCATGAAGACCGGGCGCAAGCGGTTTGGTAGGACGGCAATTATGATATTAAAACGACTTAGCACCAAAGCGCTTGCGGCCGGGCTGCCCTTCGGCAGACTGGCCGACCGCTCTCCCCCGTCCCCCGAGGATGGGAACCAACATCAATGCCGGCGCGCGCAGCGCGACGCTTACCGCCGCAGCGAAAGCGAGGAGCGAAAGGGATCAAAGCCCGGCGGGCGGAAACCGCGGAACGCGGGTTCCGTTTACGAGAGCCCGGTTCCGAAGCCGTGCTTCGGAATGCGCCCTACCAATGAAGAATTAACAAGTGAACATGGATCAATAAACCAATAAAAAGACGCGAACATTAGGCCTACCATCAAATTAAATTCATAGACTGACTTAGGTCCTAATGATAAGCATAAGATGCGTTCGTGAAATCCAAAAACAAGATAAACGAAACGTAATAAGGGGAAACTGGATGATGGAATATTCATGACATTTCGCGAAAGTGACGTCGATTAATACCGGGGTAATGCTATCTGAGTTTCCACAAGCCACGCTGGACATTCAACAGCGTGAGTCGGCCTCCAAGAATTGCCATTACCGCATTAAACAGGTCGGGCGATATGAACCGTAAACCCAATACAGCGCTAAAAGCTTGGCAGCGTATGGTCTATGGCCTACCATATCTCGGCTATTCCATCGCAACGCTCCCAGTCATCGCTTTTATTCCCGGATTTTATGAAACGGAACGCGGTCTTAATCTTGCCGCTATAGGCTTAATGATTGCCCTGACGCGGGTTACGGACGCATTCACAGATCCGTTGATTGGCTGGATTTCTGATCGACTGAGAACGCCCATTGGCCGAAGAAAGCCCGTCATCCTTGTCGGTCTCCCGCTGATGTGTCTGGCTGTATGGATGCTCTTTGTTCCGCCAGATGATGTGAGACTCTCTTATGTCTTTATATGGTCAGCGCTTTTATATCTTGGCTTCACTCTGGTTGACTTACCATTCAAAGCCTTGGGCGCTGAACTGTCTCCTTATTACGATGAACGGGCCAGTATCGCAGGATGGCGCGAAGGCATGGGTCTTATTGGCATGCTACTGGGTTTTGTAGCAGCTTCCTATGTCGCCCTGGCTAAAGATGGCGGCTTGGGAGATCAACTATATATCATGGCCATTATAGCCGTCATCGCCACGCCCTTATTATTTACGTTATCGATGTGCTTGCTCAGAGAGCCGACACCTGCCCTTGAAAAGAAGAATGTTTCAGTTTCTGTCAAAATTCGGCAAGTCTGGAGAAATGGCATGTTCAAAATCCTGCTTCTTATTTCTCTGGTTTTAGTCGCGTCCGAATTCGGAGCCAGCGCTCTCAAGGCGCTCATCTTTGAACATATATTTTTTAGGCCTGATTTATTTCCCGTACTGCTACTCTCTGAAATCATGACTATGGTTATCTCAATCCCGTTTTGGCTCTGGCTTTCAAAGGGCTATTCCAAACATCAGGCGATTGGCTTTGCGGCTCTTTGGGGCGGCTTTATCAGTTTGACGATACCTGTTCTAGCGAGCGGATCGTTAGCCATCTTCTTTGCGCTTTCCCTCCTAAAAGCGACATCCGTCGGGGCTATTACGGTGCTTGCAAATGGTATGGCCGCCGATGTTATTGATATTGATGAAGCCAGAACAGGTGAGACCAGAACCGGGATTTACTTTGCCTTTTGGGGCATGGTGAACAAAGGCGCAGTCGCGATTGGTGTACTAGTTGCGACCAATCTTCCAGGCTTAATGGGATATCAAGTCCTCGACACTGGTGCACAGGGCACATGGACTTTAATCTGGACCTATGGATTTTTGACGGGAATAGGTTTTCTCGCAATTTCTCCTGTTATCTTTAGATGGCGCCTCACTCGTAAACGGCAGGATCGGATCAGAGCGGCCATAAAACGGCGCAACACCCGATTAGCAAAAAGACCTGAAGCTTAAGTCAAAGCGTGTAAAGCCTCTGCGATGTCAGTCTCTTTTTCCACGAGTCTTTTCTCCGGACCTGCAATGCAAATTGCAAATGAACCAGAATCGGATTGGGGAATAAACTTCGCGATTCCTGCAGTATTGGAATATTGACTCGCTCTAGAAAAAGCATAGCCCTTGTCTCTGGCGGCCTGTATGTGGCTCTCAGCAATTTTCAAATTATGCTCCCAATGCTTGTCCGAGATATTTATATGGGTTGCGCGAATAACCTTCCCAATCTCCTCCTCCGATAAGACTGTCATCATGGCCCAACCTGTGGCCGAGCACGCCAAAGGCCGGAGAGACCCTAAGCTGACATGCTTATCAACAATTTGGGGGCTCTTTCTTTTTATGTAGATATATTGAGAATATAGCCCATTACGCATCGCCAACACCGTTGTTTCATCAACAGCTTCTGCAAGTCCTGCAACTTGATCTCTTAACTTACCGATAGTGGGAAATCGCTCCAAATATTTGAGCCCCAACAAAGGAAGGCGCGGTGAAAGCATATAGCCACGAGACGCCTCATCTTTTTGTAGAAAGCCTGACTCCATTAAGGATTTAACAAGGCTTGAAGAACTGGATTGCGGAATATTTAACTGTTGAGATATTTCACCTATGGTGACGGGTTGCTCTGAACCCACCAAAAGCTCAAACAAATCAGTCGTCCTAAACGAGCTTTTCAACAAGTCCTGTTTTTCGTCGGGTCTTATCGCCTTATCGAAGTTAGTCTCAGCACTCATATTAAGTTTCAATGGGTTCTTACCATTCCCGCGAGTCTTGAATTAATGATAGACTCAGCTTCAGCCATGATTTGACTGACGAGCTCTTTACATGTTGGAATTTCGTGTATCAGCGCTTGGCTTTGCCCCGATGTCCAAATGCCGTCATCCATTTGACCTTTGCCCAGTACGGCGTCTCGCGCCTTTGCGCCTGACATGAGATCGCGTACATCATCGAAAGTCGTGCTGAAATCACGTTGAATTTCAGCAACTTTTTCTGATGTCGCATTGCGTGCCACCCGTGTTGTATTTCGAAGATTACGGCCGACTAATACCGTATCAAGCTCGGTGTTTTCAACAATTTTTTGTTTTAAATTCGGATGAAGTTTTGCTTCTTGGGTTGCGCAAAAACGTGTGCCCATATTGACGGCATCCGCGCCAAGCGACAAAGCCGCAACAAGGCTACGTCCATCCGCCATGCCGCCACTCGCAACAATCGGCGTATCGGGCAAAGCATCAACGGTCGCAGGAAGTAGTACAACCAAACCAACATCATCTTCGCCCGGGTGCCCAGCGGCTTCAAACCCATCAATACTTATCATGTTGACGCCTTTTCTGACGGCAGATTTTGAATGCCTCACGCTCGTGCATTTATGAATGACAGTGACACCAGCTTCGCCAAAGTCAGGCAAGTGATCGGTCGGCGCTCGGCCCGCAGTCTCAACAATTTTCACACCACTATCGATAATTGCCTTACGGTACTCATCATAAGGGATAGGATTGATCGAAGGCATTAAAGTCATATTCACGCCAAACGGCTTGTCGGTAAGAGATCGAGTTTTGGCGATTTCTTCTTTCAACGCTTCGCCTGATGGAAACATATGCGCTGTGATAAAACCAAGCGCTCCCGCATTTGCAACCGCAGCGACCAACTCCCCATATCCTACGCCAGTCATACCCCCCATCATTATGGGCGTTTCAATTCCAAATTTTTCTGTAATGCGTGTTTTAAACATATTATATTCCGTTTGTTCAATTGAGGTGTAGATGTTTGATTGAAAATGATTAGGTGAAAGTGTTCGAATTAAAATGTTCGGTGTGTCAATTCGAACTCCAAAATCGCATCCAGTTGTTTTCCAAGATAAGCTGTTTCGTCCAAACCTTGCATAAGGCAATGGCGCGCGAAGGCATCAATCTCAAAAGGAAAAGTTCCACCATTCTTTGACAAGCGAACCTCGCAGAAAGCAAGATCGACGGTGATTTTTTCACCCGGATTATCCAAAAGCCACTCATGCGCCGCTTTTTCAATGACGACAGGGAGTAAGCCATTTTTGACCGCATTGCCTCGAAAAATATCGGCAATTTCCGAACTAATAATGACTTGAAAGCCATAATCCATAAGAGCCCAAGGCGCATGTTCGCGAGAGGAGCCACTTCCAAAATTGGTACCTCCAACAAGGATTTTGCACTCTATGCTAGCGTCATCGTTCAGGACATGATTATTGGCTTTACCATTTTCATCAAAGCGCCAGTCATAGAATAAATACTGTCCTAATCCCTCTTGAGACGTTGCTGTTAGATATCGAGCTGGAATGATCTGATCCGTATCGATATTTGCTGCGCTTAGCACCAGAGTCTTGGACGTTATACTTGTTATAGTCGTCATATTTAAGGCCCATTCTCCAGACTATCTACCAGCACATTGCGCGGATCCGTCAATACACCTTTTATAGCCGTCGCCGCTGCGGTTGCCGGGGATGCCAGAATAGTGCGAGCTCCTGGCCCCTGACGTCCTGAGAAATTTCGATTTGATGTCGAGACGACGAGTTCTCCTGGCGCGGCGATGTCACCATTCATAGCAATGCACATCGAGCACCCCGGCTCCCGCCATTCTGCACCAGCGGAAATGAATATCTTGTCGAGCCCTTCTTTTTCAGCCTCTCTTTTGACTTGCTCAGACCCCGGAACAACGATAGCGATAAGCCCTGATGGAACCTGTCCGCCACGCATAATGGCCGCGGCAGATCGAAGATCTTCCAGTCTTGAATTTGTGCAAGATCCAATAAAGACACGGTCGACTCTTAGTCCCGTCATTGCCTCGCCATCTTCAATCTGCATATATGTCAAAGCGTCTTCTTCCGCCTTGTCTTTGGGAGATGGTACAAGCGCATCTATCGCGACTGACATGCCAGGATGGGTTCCATAGGATACCATAGGGCGGATATCTTCTGCCTTAAGGGAAATTTCTTTATGGTACTCTGCACCGTCATCCGTCCTGAGTGAGCGCCAAGTTTTACAGGCTTCTTCAAAATCAGTTGGCGTATATCTACGTCCGCGAAGATATTCGAAAGTTGTGTCGTCAGGTGCGATTAATCCGTAGCGCGCACCAGCCTCAATAGACATATTACACACTGTCATACGCTCGGCCATACTCATGGATTCAAAAGCACTTCCGCGATATTCAATCGCATATCCCGTGCCTCCACCAACCCCGATTTTTGCGATAATCGCCAGGATAACATCCTTAGCCGATACGCCATCCGCCAGTTTTCCTTCTACGGTAATTGCCATCGTTTTTGGTCTACGCAGCAATAAGCTTTGATACGCCAATACATGGCTGATCTGGGTCGTTCCAATTCCAAAGGCAATCGCCCCAAACGCTCCGTGCGTTGCGGTATGACTGTCACCGCAAACAATTGTCATACCGGGCTGCGTAGCCCCAAGTTCCGGGCCAATAACGTGGACAATCCCTCGGTTATTACTTTCCCAGTCGTGAACCTCAATATTGTTAGCCTTGGCATTGGCAATCAAAGTTTCAACCTGCACCTCGCTTTGTGGCGTAATATAAGGCCGACTTCCGTCCTCATTAACCAAGGTCGGTGTTGAATGATCAATTGTGGCGATGGCCTTTTCCGGGCGATGCACCCCCAGACCTCGTTCGCTTAACATTGAAAAGGCTTGAGGGCTTGTCACTTCGTTGATGAGATGAAAATCGATATAGATTGTTGCAGGATGCTCCGGAGTTTCCGGCACAATCATATGCTGATCCCATATCTTATCAAATAAAGTTTTTGGCCCTGAAGTCATTGTTACGAGCTATAGAGAACGCGCGATAACGAGTTTCATGATTTCGTTTGTACCGCCATAGATTCGAGCTACGCGCTGGTCTTTGTACATTTTGGCAATATGATATTCATTCATAAACCCATATCCACCATGTAATTGGACACAGTCGTCGATGATTTTACAGGCCATATCCGTAAGCCAATATTTTGACATTGAAGCCGTTACTGTATCGAGTTCCCCTTTGATCAACAGTTCGGTGCAATGCTCAGCAAAAACTTTTCCCACAGTCGCTGTTGTTTTTGCTTCAGCGAGTTTGAACTGAGTATTTTGAAAATCTAAAACTGACTTTCCAAAGGCTTTGCGGTCTTTGACATATTCGATGGTTAAATCGATTGCGAGTTCCATAGCCGCAACTGCCGTCACGCCTATTTGATGACGCTCTTGTGGCAGGCTTTCCATAAGCTGAGCAAAACCCTGCCCTTCAACGCCGCCCAGAACACTATCTGCTGGGATACGGACATTATCAAAAAATAGCTCGGATGTATCTGCGATATGGATACCCACCTTGTCCAGATTACGACCCCGTTTAAAGCCGCCTTTACCTTCAACCGGAGGCGTTTCAACGAGCATGATAGAAATGCCTTTCCCGCCGAGTTTTGGATCTGTTTTCGCACAGACAAGGATAAGGTCTGCAGATTGTCCGTTAGAGATAAATGTTTTAGACCCGTTTAGGACATATTCATTGCCATCTTTAATTGCTGTCGTTTTTATAGACTGCAAGTCAGAGCCCGTCCCGGGCTCAGTCATCGCAATGGCTGTCACATATTCACCAGAGATACACTTTGGTAAAAGGCGCTTTTTCTGCTCTTCTGTTCCATATTCCAGAATATAGGGAATAGTAATCGCGTTGTGCAAACCTAGGCCCCAACCGTCGAGTTTGTGCCATGTGACCCGCTCTGTCAGAATGGCGTCATGCCGGAAATCTCCGCCAATGCCGCCATATTCCTCAGGAACACAGGTCCCTAAAATTCCAAGCTCACCGGCTTTAAGCCAAATATCCTTTGGAACGATTCCGTCCTTACTCCACTCATCAACATAGGGTTCACATTCTTTTTGAAAGAATTTTTTCACGAGATCATCGAACATAATAATCTCTTCGTCGTCTCTCCAAGCGGCTTTGGGTACATCCAAAACTGTATTTGCGTTCATTTTATTTTCCTTTTTTGACAAGCCGTCCAGGCTGCAAAATTCTTCATTTCTAAACTATCGATTTATATGATGCCTTCTTTCGCAAGCTGCTCGATCTGAGCTTTGCTAAGATTTAGCATGTCTGAATAAATTGCTTCATTGTCCTCACCGGGGACGATGGGCGCAGCTTTGCGTACCGAGCTTGGGGTATTCGATAATAGTGGAAAGCAATTTTGCATATGAACTTTACCGTGAACGGGGTGATCAATACTGGTTATCGCTTCTCGCGCTTTAAAATGCGGATCGGCGAGCATGTCCGCTGCTCTATAAATCCTGCCGGCGGGAACACTATTTTCTTCCATCAGAGCTTCTAGCTGATCGACGGTCATGCTTTTCGTCCATCCGGAGATTATGTTATCAAGCTCTGTTTGATGCTTTCCCCGCGCAATATGGGTTGCATAACGTGGGTCCTGCACCATGTCTGGACGTCCCATCGCGCTTGCCAGGCGCGCAAATATGGCGTCTCCATTTCCGCCAATCATATAATCCCCGTCAGAACATGGATAGACGTTAGACGGAGCAATCCCAGGCAATATGGACCCATAACGCTGTCTTACAAATCCTGAAACATCGTATTCAGGGATGAGGCTTTCCATAACCTGCAAGATAGATTCATAAAGCGCAGCATCGACAACTTGACCCTTACCTGTCTTTGCGCGTGAATGAAGCGCCGCAAGCGCTCCCATACAGCCATAAGACGCCGCTAATGTATCTCCGATGGAAATACCGACGCGCGAGGGTGGACGATCAGGTTCGCCAACAATGGCCCGCAACCCGCTCATGGCTTCAGCAACGCCGCCAAATCCGGCACGGCTTGAATAAGGGCCCGTTTGTCCATAGCCGGAAATACGCACTATTATCAGACCAGGATTAATAGCGTGCAAGTGTTCCGGGCTCAAACCCCAGCGTTCAATAGTTCCCGGCTTAAAGTTTTCAATCATAATATCGGCAGTTTTTAAAAGACTTCGGACAAGATCTTGACCTTTTTCTTCGCGCAGATTGGCTGTCACGGATCGTTTGTTACGGCCAATAACTTCCCACCACACTTTGTGCTCACCGTTACCCCAAGCTCTCATGCCGTCGCCTTTGCCCGGCGCTTCAACCTTAATAACATCCGCGCCCATATCGCCCATGAGCTGGCCGCAAAAAGGTCCGGCTATAAACTGGCCGAGCTCAACGACTTTTATGCCGTCCAAAGCACCTTTTGAATTTTGCATATTAAATCTCTTCTTGAGTTTTTGGAAAATGGCCTGCTTTCGCGAGCATTGAGGGCACATCTTTACCGAGAACTGTTTCGAGCCATTTCGCTGTCGGAATAATTCTTTCCATATCCAGCCCGTGCTCAATGCCTGAACGGCCAAACATGTACATCACATCTTCTGTCGCCACATTACCTGTCGCGGCTGGTGCAAATGGACATCCACCAATGCCGCCAATCGAGGCGTCAACGATGGTGGCTCCAGCCTCTACGGCAGCCCAAACATTTGCAATGCCAGTGTTACGTGTATTATGAAAATGGACCCTAACGGGCGTGGAACCTGCCATTTTCACAACTTTTTTCACGAGGCTAGAGACTTGCTGCGGCACGCCAACGCCAATTGTGTCCGCCAATGAAATTTCAACTGGTTCAGAATCCAACAACTTTCGAACCATGGCTAAAACGCGGTCTTCCGGTACCTCGCCCTCAAAGGGACAGCCAAAAGATGCTGCAATGGTTACCTGGCCCGTGCGCCCTTCGGACTGGGCCAATCTAATAATTTCATTTGACGTTTTTACCGTCTGATCACTCGTCTGGTTTTGGTTTTTGGAAGCAAAGCTATCTGAAGCGACGCACACTGCACCAAGCTGCTCAACGCCGGTCTCCAAAGCCCTAAGCGCACCTCGTTTGTTAAGCGTTAGGCCAATTCGTGTAACACCGTCGATAACACCCAGTTCGCGTACAACGTCCTCGGCATCGGCCATTTGCGGAACACGCTTTGGGTGTACGAAACTTGTGACTTCGAGACGTTTTACGCCAGCCTCAATCGCTTTATGAATAAAGACGACCTTCTCATCTGTGGAGACAAGACTCTTTTCATTCTGCAGGCCATCACGCGGCCCAACTTCAACGATTTCAACGGAGCGGGTCATCCCATTATGCTAAAGGAACGGGAGGCTCAGCATAACTCATATGCGCCATCAGCACTTCATCAGGTGCGCCCATCATCATCTGATATTGCGCCTCAGGATATTCCATATGATAGCTGCTCGGATCAAAAGCAGGTTGCTTGACAGGTCCATCGGATCCAGCAGGTGGGTTCTTCATAGCTTCAAGCTCTTCGTCCGAAATGCCCGCTAATGCTACGACCTCTGGATCAATCCACTGACGCGCATCAATGGCTGTTTCAGATGTCGCCACCTCTAGGGTCTGTCCTTCTGGCCCTGCAAAATAAATTGATTTGCACATGCCGTGATCAGCAGGTCCGAAGACAGGAACGCCATGGGAACGAATACGGTCACGCATAGCGATAAGCTCTTCATCCGTATCTACATTGAATGACAAATGTTGCATTGTACCTGGGGCTGATGGGCCAGCACCATTGCCTGCATGGGTTTGACCAATCACAGTTTTTGCATCTTTATTTTGCGGGGTAAACACAAAGGCGATAGAACAGTGATCATTTAATTTACAAAACCCATGCCAAGCGCCCTCTACGCCGTGCATGTAATAAAGGGCGACTAATTCCATGCCCATGACTTGTGTAAAGAACGTCAATTGCTCTTTCATATTAGCCGTCGATATAGCGAGATGATGTATTCCGTTAGGTTGAGTCATTTTATGTCTCCTTTTTGCGAAAGTATAATTCAGTAGTAATACAGCTAGACGTCAAAACCTTGAGTATTCAGCCAGTCTTTCACCGCTGACACGGCTTGCTGTGCGAGCTCTGGCTGAGCTTGATAATAATGTTTAGCCCCTTTTATATCGATAGCCATTTTGTTATCATGCTTAACCCCATCAAATAGCCGCTTGGAATGGCTAGGCGTACAGGCGTGATCTGCCGTATTGGTAACGACCAAAACAGGCTTGGTAATCGACGCGGCTGATTTCGGGCCATCCGCGTTAGCGCGGTCGAAACTCCACTGAGAAAGCCAGCTTCGAAGTGTAGAGGCGCGCGCCAAGCCAACGGGGCTCATATTTACAATTTTGGGGTCTCCCATGTAACACACTCCTGGGGTGCGGTCATTGGGGTCCACTTCCGGATCAACCCAACGTGGGTCGGCCATGGTTCCGTGTGTTGTGAAGGCAAATTCCTCATTTTCACGCCCTGAAGATTTGAGCCAATCAAGTTTATCTTCGACCCAAGCCGTAATCTTTCGGTTTCTCTCAATTTGAGCGCTGCGGTAACGGTCAAGGAAATCCTGAGAGAATGGCGGCTTATGTTCACCCGAATAGATATCCAACTCTGGGTCTCGCTTATAAGGATCTGACTCGTCAATTATCGATGGGTCCAACCATTCGGTCAGCGTTCCATGGCGCGAAACATGCGCAGCCATAAAAATAACCGTGTCGGCGGGCGTCAGATCCGCCGTTGTCAAATCCGGCCCTGTTCCACAAGGAGACGTCGTCACTGTTGGGGCTTCTGCCTGAGCTTGATAGAAGGATGATAAGGCCCCTCCACCGCTCCAACCAAGGAGTACGACTTTTTTATATCCAAGGTTTTCTTTTGCATGACGCACAACGGCGCCCAGATCAGTTGCGACTTTCTCCATGATTAGCGCATTATCAACACCGCGATAACGGCTGTCCGCGCCAATGACATGAATACCCTGCCGCGCAAATTCGCCCATAATCTGAAGCCGGCCAGTGCCCCCAATAGGGTGCATGCTGATCAAAACAGTGTCAGATTCTTTTTTGGGCTTATAATACCTGCCGCCCAAACCGACCCAGCCGACAGCGCCGCCATAAGTATCTTTGAAAACAGCCTTTTCTTGATACCCCAAGGAAATCGGCAACACATCATATTCTGGCGTGCTCGACGGAAGAAAGAGAATCTTTGACATGCTATTTCCTTATGAATTCAGATTAAACTCAAACACGGTTCGTTCATAGTTCCGATCATATAGGAGATACCAAGATACTTGTTGGATAGCAAGCAACTTGTACTGAAGTACAGGAAATTCTATTTCAAAAATCCGAACAAATATCCTCCAACCTTTCGCATTTGAATCTCTTCGGCCCCTTCTGTAATCCGGTATCTTCTGTGGTGACGGTAAATATGCTCAAATGGCTTATGCCGCGAATAGCCCAATCCTCCATGCACCTGCATAGCTTGATCAGCAGCTTTGCACACCAGCCTGTTTGCCCGATAGTTACACATTGAAACTTTGTCCGAGAGTTTCTTAGCCACGTCAGGTTTAGACATTTGGTCCATTTCATACGCCGTTTTATAAATCAGCAGCCTTAGCATTTCCGCATCTGTCGCCAATTCGACGAGTGGAAATTGGATACCCTGATTGACCGCTAGAGCTTTGCCAAAAGGCCTTCTCTCGCGCGCATATTTTACAGACTCGTCAATACAGTATTGCGCAGCCCCTAAGGATGACGCCGCTTGGCGTATTCGATTTTCATGAACAAAATGCATCGCGCAAGCGAGGCCATTCATCGGATCTCCGAGAACAGAGTCTCCAGGAATCCAGACATCTTTAAAGCTACATTTCGGATGGTCTGTTGGCATATTGAAGGTCCACATATACTGACCGATCTCAAAACCGGGTGCATCTGTCGGGACAATAAAACACCCAATACCTCTGGGGTTACCTGCGTCACCGGCATGCCGAGCAAAACACATTATGTGTGTCGCGACATGCAGTCCCGTCGCCCACATTTTTTCACCATTGATCAGCCATCCGTCTACGCCATCACGCGATTGCGGAGTCGCCGTAGTCTCCATATGAGTTGCATCAGATCCATGTGCGGCTTCTGTTAGGCCAAAAGCCCACATAACATCACCATCGCACATCGGGCGAATAAACGCTTCTTTTTGCGCCGGGGTACCAAAGTCCCGAACCATCAATGGCTGCACAAGGTTTCCAACTATGGAATGCTCATTTTGCAGATCATTGTGAAGTCCCAATCCTTTATGGGCGAGGTGCTCTCGAATACGGGCCATGCCCAAATTCGTGCCATCTTGCCCGCCAAATTCTTTCGGAAGCTGATACCTTAGATGTCCTGCCTTGTCGGCGCGCTGACGCGCGGTATGCAATAAATTTTCCCATTCCTGCCTGGGGAGCCCGTTATTATCCCAATCAGTCCGAGCATGTTCCCGGCGATGATCGAAAAATCGAATATTATCATCTACATTTTCCAGCGGTTTTATTTCCGCTTCAATAAAATCGTCAAGGACAGTTAAATAATCTTCAATCTCTTTAGGGATAGCGAACATGATTACGTCCAATCTTTAAGGGCTGCTTGCAAGCCAGCATATTTTGGCTGATCAATCGAAAGGGTTTCTAGCGCCTGATGTCGAAGGTGGCTAAGTATATCAGGATTAGCTAGCGTCAGGTCACCGGTTGCCAGTTTCGCACAAAGAGAAACATTGTCCAAACCAAGCTTAGCCAATCTGGCATTTTGTTGTTGCTCGAATGTCGGAGAATATAGGGCTTCTCGTTTGAGGATACCGAGCGCGTTTCTGGCCACGCGCGCCTGAAAAAGATCACGACTTTCGGCGGACGGGATGACGACATCAGAGTCCCATGCAATTAAGGCGGTCATTAGTTCTGCTCCATCGGGCTGCCCAATATGCGCCGGTTCGGTCGGTAATTTCCAATCTATTCTCGGCGCCGTTAGGCTCATCGCTTCTTCCAACAGGATTAATATGTCGACTTCACACTCCGAAACACGCCGACCAATAACAATACGTTCGAGCCCTCGATCCTCTCCACTGCGCCAGGTATTCGTCATGGAAAAGCAGACTGTCGCCCACCATAGAGATGAGTAAATCATCCAAAATTGAACATCCGACCTTGGGATAGAAAGGCCGCCACGTCTCGCATATGCGTCGAGGAACCCGTCCAAATCGCCAAATCCTCCGACGGTCTTGTGGTAATTTCCAAATCTCCAAGACGGTGTACAGAGATAAGCCACATCTTGGGCCGGATCTCCGATATGGGCCAACTCCCAATCGAGTACGCCGCTAATCCCCATTTCGTCGATCATCAGATTACCCATGCGAAAATCACCGTGCAATATCGTATGCGCACGATCATTGGGCATGTTTTCTCTAAGCCAAGAAAACGCGGCCTCAAATACAGGAATAGGACACTGACTAGCCCGGTAGTCAGAGTATAGGGCATCAATCATTTGCTGAGGTGATTTGGTGTCCAAAATGTCCGAGAAATCATCCACATTCATAGCGTGAATTTTAGCCAACTCGATAGCACAGTCTTGCATCAAGTTTTGAACCGCAGCTGAATAAGACGTGTCGCGGAATATTTTATGAGGAAGAGTTTCGCCCTCAATTTTTTCCATCAAAAACCCAGAACCGAGATCATCGCTCTCTATAAGAATGCCGCAAACCTTGGGTGCTTTAACACTGCCATCGCGCGCCGCTTTTATAAGACGGGCTTCGGAGGAAAGACCTATACCGCCAAGCTCTGACATTCCTGTCGGCATACGGCGCAAAACAAAGGCCGTGCCGCTATACTCGATAAGCCAACTTTCCATGTTGGCACCGCCCGTCAGGCGGCGCAGATTGTCAATTTTCGATGACCCGCCAAGAGCCCTTTGACAAAAACTTGAAACCTTTGTCCTAAAAGCTATTGAGTCATCTTGTTGCGTCATAAACTCTAAGTCGTTACTTGCTCAAAACATGAGCGAAACATACGGCGCCCAGCCCGACCATATGGGCAAGTCCGTGCTTAGCGCTGGGCTGCTGTCGTTCCCCAGCCTCGCCCCGGAGTTGTCGCGTGATTTCGCCAATTTGGCCAATACCTGTTGGTCCAATCGGATGCCCCATAGCAATGAGACCCCCTGATGGACTAATGGCGCATTCCCCGCCAATGTTCCAATTGCCATCTTTAAGCTTAGGAATGAACTCGCCCGGCTTACAGATGCCCGTAGCTTCGGCGTAAAGTAGCTCTTCAACGGCAAAGGCATCATGGAGTTCAATAATATCCAAATCCGCCGGCTTTAAGGACGCCTCATTAATGGACTTAGTAATAATTTCAGCCGTCAGCGCCGTATCAGGGTTGAGCGCGAATCCAGCTCTCTCGCTCCCCGCTGTCGAAGACGCGACGCGTATGGCCCGACTAGGATCAACGCCTAGGCGTTTAATACCCTCTTCAGACGCAACAATCACAGCGGCGGCCCCCTCGCCAACAGGCGTACATTGCAGCGCCGAAATAGTCCCTGAAATCGGGCGACTTAGCACCTCTTCAAGAGACCTTTCCTTTTGCCGTTGCGCATTGATATTTTTGGCGCCATTTGCATGGTTTTTCACCGCCACGAGCGCAATATCTTCTGGCTTAGCGCCGTGTTTTTGCGAGTACTCATCGGCAAGGAGTGCAAAATGCGTAAAGGGAAGAATCGCATCTTCCGCCAAATCAGGAACACCTGTCGGAGAGCGGAACAATCCGTGCGGCGGAATTTTATCCACGCCCACGGCAAGTGAGATATCACTAATCCCAGCGCCAATTTCTATACAGGCCTGACGGAAAGCGGCTGAACCAGATGCCGAAGCATTTTCGACATGGGTAATAGGCTGACCAAGGGCCCCGAGATGGCGAAGCATAGGCCGTCCGACAGCCATGCCTAAAAGAGCATGCGCCACGTAAGCGGATTCAACTTGCCCCCACTCAGCGCCAGCATCTCTAAGCGCCTGACGTATCGCTTGAAGGCCTAAAGTCACATAAGGCGTAGCGCTTGGCCGTTGATAGGGGTGAAACCCAATACCGACAACATAAACTGGACGAAGATCGCTAAGTTGCTTTCCCATGATTACGCTCCTGCTTCTTCAGGCTTAAACCGAAGGTCTTTTTCACCTTTGTCGGGACGCGCTTCATCAACCAAGCCAGTAACAACTGAAATACCCGTCTTTAGCGGCGTCATAGGCGCAACATCTAATATTGTGCGCACAAAAGCGCCGTCTTCGGTTTTTACTGAGCCGATCGTAAAAGGAGCCGGACGGTGCTTACCCGCTGGCATATTGACCTGAGCAGAAGCGATAAGCTCTCCATGCCCAGACAATAACTTCGGCTCTAAATTTTGCGAGCCGCAAACTTCACATCCATGCGTTTGCATTGGAAAAAAAACATGACCACAATCTTTGCACCTTCCGCCATTTAATGCGGGGTGATCCGGATAGTCTTTCGTACCATTTTCTGCAAACAAAAGAGGCGGGTCGATATTCTCAGTCATTTAAAATCCAATCATATATATATAGTGAAATATGACTACATACTTGCTTGTTGCATTACAAGTATTATCTAAGCCACGGGACGAATAGCCCCAACGCCGACCCCGTCGAAACACTGGACACAGCGTAGCTCAAAGACAATGGAACCATATTAAAGTTTCCGCCGCTGGAATAATGGTTTTATCTACCCAATATCATAGCAGAGGCTTTTTCTCCGATCATGATTGTTGGGGCATTTGTATTACCACTAACAATTTTTGGCATGATGGACGCGTCAACGACCCGCAACCCGTCAATACCTCTTACTTTTAACTGAGGATCTACCACGGCCTTATCATCAGATCCCATACGGCAGGTTCCAACGCCGTGCTCTCCACGAAAAGCTTCTGATCGCAAGAATTCTGCATAGGCTTCGTCTGATGACGATGGATAAAGCTCTTGGTCTAAGGAGGTAATGATCTTTGATAACTCAGGGTTTGATAATATATCTGCGACCTTTCTCATCCCCAGCATCATTCTGCTCTTATCGTCATCTGTATCTAGTAATTTATGCACGATTTGAGGCGTGCTCAGCGGATCAGGTGACGTAATCTTCACTTCTCCTCTACTTGTCGGATGCAGCAATACGGTAGAAACAGCGATGCCGTCCTGCAGTCCCATATCCACAGTTTTGTCCCCTACGTCATAAGAAAAAATAGAGGGCTGGAAGAATATCTGTATATCCGGGGCGGGAAGGTTTTCGTCAGTCCGGCATAGAACTTGTGCGGCCACGGCTGCTGCAGTTGCGGCCCCTCGTCCTCGTAAAAGCCAATCCAGCAAGACAAATGGAGCTCTTAGAGGGTGAGCGCTTGAATTTAGAGACTTTTCCGTAATATTGGCTTTTTGGTAAATCGCCGGATGCTCCGTTAAATTTTGACCAACCTCAGGACTGTCATAAACTAAGCCGATGTCATGAGCGGATAAAATATCTCCGGGACCTATGCCAGAATACATCAATATTTTTGGCGTACCTACCATGCCTGCACTTAATATAATCTCGCCGTTCGCATTTACCGTGTAATCCCGACCTGATTTTCGATAAGAGACACCGACGGCTTTGTTATCTTGAATGAGGACCTGCTTGACCTGTGCCCCCATAATGATTTTCAAGTTTTTACGGGAGCGAACAGGGTCCAGGAAAGCCCGCGCGGTTGAGTGTCGATGTCCATTTTTTTGACTAAGCTGTGCGTAGGAAACACCTGTTTGATGCTTAGCATTATAATCCGGGTTAAATTCGTGACCGCAACCTTTTGCAGCATTCATAAAGTTCTCAACAACGTCGAACCTGTTTCTTTCAAACATGACTGACTGCGGGCCATCTGAGTTTCTGTATTCATCTGAACCGCCTTCAAAACTCTCAATTGATTTGAAATACGGTAAAACTGATTGGTAGTCCCAGCCCTCGCAGCCTAGGCTCGCCCAATTATCATAATCACTGGCGTGACCGCGAATATAAAACATGCCGTTGATAGCACTACTACCGCCAATAGCTTTTCCACCTGACCATTTATCTACCTGCCCATTTCTGCGCGTTGAGTCTGGAGCTGAAGGATATAACCAATTATGTTTTTTACTACTGAGCGCCGCCATCATGCCCGCTGGAATACGAAGACTCGGACTCCGATCATTCACCCCAGCATCAAGCAAGAGCACATTATGACTTGAATTCGACGATAACCGATTAGCCAAAACACACCCGGCAGACCCGCCGCCGACAATTATATAGTCCCAACTACCTTCGCTCACTCAATCGCATTCCTTATGCTTTACGCCCAATCGTCTGCTCCAACATCGCGAGAAAAGATTCACAGATTGAAACTATGTCATAATCTTTGTCGAAAGTAACAAACCCTAGCTGCCCCCTCAGAAACGAATATATGAGACGTGCCTGGACGTTTACATCTATGTCCGGACGAATATTCCCAACGTCTATCCCTGCAGCAATTCTCTGCTCAAGAAGTGATAGAGACAGGTCATTTAATTCATGAATTGTTGGTTTTAAATTCTTATCCACTAAAGATCTGGCAAGCAATATCACCAGCGCCTTTACCCGGCGAGTTTTTGAAGAAGCTGCGTAATGACGGACAAGCGCATTAACGTTCGGTAACCCGGGTTTGGTTTCAGGAATACGAGAAAAACCATCGTAAAAATCTTCGATAATCTTTTCTGCGACTCGCTTAAGGAGTTCGTCTCTTTTTCCGAAATAATGGGCCGGCAGGCCTCGGCTATACCCAGCCTTCTCACCAACATCCGCTAATGAAAAACCATCATACCCTTTTTCCGCTACAAGACGTGCAGCCGCCAGAATTATACTGGCCTCGGCTTCTTCCCGACGTTCAGTTTGGGTCCGAGCTTTTCGCGCAGCAACGATAATGTTCTCCTTAGTTCCCCATGAATCATTCATGGATTTGACTTACTAATTACAGCAAGGGCATCTTAATTCAAGCTAAGACATACCTCCGCGTGCACCACCACTGACAGCAACAACTTGCCCTGTAACATAATCCGAAAGCGGCGAGGCCAGCCAAAAGATCGACTCAGCCGCTTCTCTAATAGAGCCAGAGCGACCAAGCGTAATCATTGGATGAGGCTTGGTTGCGTAAATCTCTTCATCAGTAGGTTTGTGATTGGGATCGACCTTTACGCCCATCCGAGCCGCTTGTTTATGAGACATACCCACTTTAATTTTACGGCCACCCGTTTCAATAACCATGTCCTCTGATTGCGGTATGCCAAATCTCGTTTGGATTTGACCAAAAGCAACTGCATTGGAATTAACGCGAAAACGTCCCCATTCCTGTGCTAATGTCCGCATAAGGCCAAGCATCCCAGCTTTAGCAGAAGCATAATTACCCGCTCCTTGCAGCCCCCACTCACCCGCAAGGGATGACACCATCAGGAATTTACGGAAACCCTCA
The DNA here is from genome assembly GCA_964576765.1 of uncultured Hellea sp. Lineage (GTDB taxonomy): Bacteria > Pseudomonadota > Alphaproteobacteria > Caulobacterales > Maricaulaceae > Hellea. The sequence goes on along the minus strand of CAZNWH010000001.1, from coordinate 36,556 downwards.
ACGCCATTTTCATCTTCCTGCTTAGCCGCAGCTTTAAACACTGGCGCGCAGGCTCTGGCTAATCGAAAAGGCACAATGAGGTGAATATCAAGCATGGCCTGAAACTGATCGTCAGTCATGGAATGAATTGCCCCATCCCATGCATAACCTGCATTGTTTACCACGATATCAATTCTGCCATGAGCTTTCATCGTATCAGCAACCAAATTATCGCAAGCATCAGGCGCTATAAGATCGGCAACATGCGCACTTGCGCGGTCGTCCCCATAAGCACCATTAATCTGTTCTACCGCACCTTGCGCAGCGTCTTGATCAATATCAGCAATCACAACATGGGCTCCATTTGCAGCCAGCATTTCAGACGCTGCACCGCCGATACCACGGCTACCACCTGTAACAATAGCGACTTGTCCTTTTAACAAATCACTCTGAAGTCTTGTCTCTATAAGCATTTACTCGCCTGTCCAAACGGGTTCACGCTTTTCAACAAAAGCCCGAATACCCTCTTCTCTATCCTTTGAAACCCACAAGGGCTTTACGATTTCCATCTGTTCTTTCCAGCACGTTTCTTCACTCCAGCTTTTCGAATGACTTTCAGCACCAATGGCTTTCGACATCTTAACTGCTAACGGTCCGTTACGCTCAATAAGCTTTGCTAATTTCATCGCTTCGTCCATGACGTTTCCCGACTCTGCAAGCTTATTTACAAAACCATAGCTGCGCATCTCGGCAGCCGTCTTTGGCTCCGCCGTAATAATCATTTCCATTGCCACATTATAAGGCACCCGGCGTGGCAACCTAAAACAACCGCCGCCAAGAGCAACGAGCGCGCGCTTTGCTTCAGCAAGACCAAAGATTGACTCTTTTGAAGCGACAATCATATCGCAGCACAGACATAACTCCATACCTCCAGCCAAAGCTTGACCATCAACAACAGCAATGAGTGGCTTAGTGGGCGGCATAGACATGATACCAAACCCTCCACGTTTTTCTGTTACCGCAAATTCACCCACCATAGCAGCTTTGAGGTCTTGGCCTGCAGAGAATGTGGGACCCGCGGACCTGATAATGGCACAGCGGAGGTTTTTATCTTCCTCATAGGCGTCTATGATGGCTTCCATTTCTTCGGACATAGCCTTGTTAAAGGCGTTGCGCGATTCCAATCGGTCGAGCGTGATAATCAAAGTATGATTGACAGTCTCTGTTTTAATATAGGCCATAGGACTTTCTAAGATTGATAGTGAATTTAAGCATTATGACCCCTCAAATGAAGGGCCATTAGCGACGAATGAAAAGAAAAAACTGCGCCCATGCTCGGGGAAACATGCGCCCTGATACAGTGTAAGTTCTTAGAACGTCTTCCGAAGACTGACGCCATATTCGCGTGGGGACCTTAAAAAGACATCTTTACTTCCGGCTTGTGCAACAGAATTAAAGATAAAGGTTGGCTCATCACCATCCGCACAATTACGACAGAAAACACTGACGCCAACACCATGCGGCAACTGAAGACCTGCACTAGCAATAATCATATCGCGAGACGGGACAGTAAGCTCACTCCCATCAGACGCAAGACGCGTACTACCAAACGTCTCACTCCGGAAGGAGTAGCTCGCATTGAGGTTACCCGTAATGTTCTCACCAAGAGACGCCTCGTAATTAAAGCCAACTGTTCCGCTCCATTCCGGAGAATCTCCAATTTGCTCTCCGCCAACGACAGGTTCACCAGCAGCTAAAGACCCCACTTCGTCGCCAAAGGTGGCATCAATATAGGATACCGCACCTTGAAGCGTTAGACCTTCAAGCGGTGTAAGCCAAAGGGCATCCACTTCTACGCCTTGTGTCGTTGCTGAACCTGCATTGCTGATGCGGAAGGCAAAGCCGTCGAAGTTATTCAGTTGATAGTTGTCAAACTCAGATAAAAACGCCGTTACATTAAGCTGAAGCGTTCTGTCGAGGAGCTTTGAGCGGAAGCCAATTTCATATGAATCAACGGTCTCAGATTCGAAAGTTGGATCAACGGGTACACAAGCAAATATCGGCGGCGTTGGCGGAACTGCAGCCCCTGGAAACACTTGTGCCCCGAACACGCAAGCCTCGTTACCCGGCGCAGCAGCAGGTGCGAATTGTAGCCCCGCAGCATCCCGATCAAAGGCATGCCCACCTGACTTGAATCCGCGATTGTAACTCACATATGTCCGAATGTCGTCCGTCCAAGCATAGCCAAGAGACGCCGTACCCGAGAAGGCATCGTCCTCAAAAGTCCCAGTAAAACTATTTGAAGGTGAAAACGGCAAGCCCAATCCCGAGAAAGGAAAGGCAGCTACACCGTGGTTAAAGAATGGATTTGTAACCGTATTCTTTGTCTCATCAGTATATCGCAGACCGAGCGTAAGATCTAATCTGTCTGATAGACTAATGATGTTGTGCGTGAACAGAGCGAAAGCCTCTGCATCTGCATCAACTCTTTGCCCGAATGCTTCATCTTGTTCCGCATAGAGGGCCCCTAGAGCTTGGCTACCAAATGCAACCCCAAAGAAAGGCGCCAAGTCGGATCCAATATTAATGTCAGAATTAGACTCGAAATCATCAGTCGAGTAAAAGCCACCAATAAGCCAATCTACGCCGCCGGCAAAACCATCAAAACTTCCATTAAACCTTAACTCTTGGCTAAAGGAATTAACGTTAAACTCAACACCTTGCGTAACGAGGTCTGCACCAGAAAAATCTACATCGTTAAACGTAAAACTACTAAAATCGCGAACCGACGTAATCGACGTTAAATCTATACCGCTTAAATCATAATTAACTTCTAAGGACACACCAGTGTCATCATTATCAGTTACAGGCGCCGCATTGACTGAAGTCGTATATGTGGTTGGATCTGGGTTTACGGGATATTCCGCCCCTGATCCAGCCGCCAAGGCCGCGAACAGCCCAACAGCTGGATTATTCGGCGCATTACTCAAACGAACACTCTGACAACATGAGTCATCATTAGATGCATAGTCCGCCGTTAGTAACAAGCTAAGCTGATCTGAAGGCTCCCAAAGGGCCTTACCAATGATGTAAGCACGATCGCGATCATTATACTCATCACCCGTCACAGTGTCAGTAACATAGCCCCCGCGGTCATTAAGCTGCCCAGAAAACCGAACCCCAAAATTCTCACCTCCAAAATTTATCGCCCCAGAATATTTTTGAAGATCAAAATTACCAAAAGTCGCCTCAGCAAAGCCTTCAAATTCACCAATCACTGGATCCTTTGTTTTAAGTACAACCGCACCAGCTGAGGTGTTTTTTCCAAACAGCGTTCCCTGCGGCCCTCTCAAAATCTCCAGACTATCGATATCAACCAAGTCACCTATAGCTAAACCCGACCGAGGACGAAAAACGCCATTGATGAAAACACCTACTGACCCCTCAAGAGCCGTATCGTTACCAGCGGTCCCGATCCCGCGAACAGAGATTGCAGTGGACGTTGCCGGGCGATTGGCTTCGTTAACGGTGAAACCAGGAACGGTCTCAGCGAGATCTTTAATCGTGTTAGTTTCTGACAATTCCAAGTCTGCACCGCTAATGGCAGTGACCGCAATAGGAACATCCTGCAGACTTTGCGCACGCTTTTGCGCCGTAACGATAACTTCATCGAATTGTCGATTATCTTGCGCATAGGCTTGACCGCACTGAAGCGCAATTAGAACCGATGCAATGGAAAGGCTAGCTTTTGTAGACCTCATGTTTTTCCCCTGTAATGGCAGATTCTTTCGAATCAATTTTTCTTTGGCCCCTCGCCTTGCGCATTTTCACCCCGAAAGGGCCCTACGCTAATAAGGCAAACAACTTACCACGATGGCTAACATCAATTTCATGACCGCACAAGTTATTTGTTGTGCCGCAAGCAAGTGTTTGTTATGCAACAAGCAATATTTTTACAAATTGTTGCAAAAAGAACACAGCAACAAAACAAACTTTCACTCGGGGGAAATATGCTGAAAGCTGCAGAAACCAACTCACTCGAAGACTGGGCAAACCGAAAACCAGACTTCCCAGCTGTCATATGTGGTGACAAAACGCTAAGCTATGGTGAATGGAATCGGCAATCAAACTGTGTTGCGGATGCTCTTTTAAAACAGGGTCTTAAACCTGGCGATAGGCTTGGCATGCGGTTTCAGCTTTGTCCTGAGTGGTTCATATTTCAACGCGCATTACAAAAAATTGGCGTTGTTCAAGTTGCTGTAAATTTCAAACTGACACCAGACGAAGCCCTCTTTATATTAGACGATAGCGGCGCTATAGGCCTGGCTTGCGATGATAAAGATGTCGCACCGTGGAAAAATGCAGATATTGGACGGCTATTTACTCTAGGTCAGTCATCATCTGCGCCGGGCGTACGTTTTGAAGATTTACTAAGCTTAGGGGAGGAAGTCGAAAGATTTGGATCCCTGGCCAGAGCCATGATTCTATATACTTCTGGCACGACAGGCAGACCCAAAGGGGTTGCCCCCGGCTTCCGTGAAGGTGTCACTATGGAAAGATTAATGGCTTATGGAGCATCTATCGACGCTAACCCGCCTCACCCCGACGCAAGCGTCGACCTGATGGCACTTCCCGTTCATCATGGCGCAGGCCCGGCACAGGCCACAGCCTGTTTACGAGTAGGAGGCACGGCCGTTCTGTTGCCTCGGTATGACCCGCAAAAGGCTATAGAACTTATTGACAAGTATAAAGTACAATTCTGGATAGCTGTGCCCACAATGCTGCTCAGAATTCAAGCCTTACCCGATGACGTATTGGCTCAATATGACCTAAGCTCAATGCAAGCCCTGTCTACGGGTGCTGCCCCGGTACCTCAGACTTTGAAAGAGTGGGCCATCGAGAAATTTGGCCCCACTGTTTTATGGGAAGCTTACGGGGCCAGCGAAGCTGGCATGATTTCTTACACGCCCCCCGAATATCAACTAAAAAAACCTGGCACAAGTGGTAGGCCTTATGCGAATGTTGAGATTAAAATTATCGACGAAAACTGGAATTCATTACCCGCCGGGGAGACGGGCGAAATCGTCGTTAGCACACCGGCTGTCTTTACCGGTTACCTTAACAATTCCGTGTCTTCCCAGGGCTTAGTTAAGGACGGATTTTACAGAACCGGCGATGTCGGACACTTAGATGAAGACGGTTTTCTTTTCATTACTGACCGCATAAAAGATATGATCGTAGCTGGCGGCGTAAATATCTACCCCGCAGAAATCGAACATGCCATTCAACTCCATCCTGATGTTGAATATTCCGCTGTCATTGGGATACCTAACGGTGATTTCGGCGAGACACCTTACGCTTTCATAATGCTCAAAAAGTCGGCCGCACCCTTGGACGAGCAAACCATGAAAGATTTTCTAGCGGACAAGCTCGCTAAATATAAATGGCCAAAAGGCTATAAATTTGTGGATGAGCTACCCCTCAATTCCATGGGGAAAATCACCAAACAGCCCTTAAGAGAACCTTTTTGGAAAGACCAAGAACGTAAAGTCTAAAACCCCGAAACAAAGGTTGTGACCGTGGAAAATTCTCACTCAAAACGCTGGTACACGGTCATTATGTTGGCGCTTGTCTACGCCTGCAGTCAGATGGATCGGCAAATCATGTCGATTTTACTCGATCCAATTGCCAAAGACCTTGGTGCATCTGATACCCAGATGGGATTGCTCGTCGGAATCTATTTCGCGCTATTTTACACCTTCTTTGCCATTCCTATCGCTATGATCGCCGACCGGACCAACCGGAAAAATGTCATTGCGCTTTCTGTGGTAGTGTGGAGCGCCCTCACCGCCGTTTGCGGGGCCGTCACAAGCTATTTCCAGATGGCACTTGCGCGTATGGGAGTGGCCTTTGGCGAAGCTGGTTCAACACCCGCATCCATCTCGATAATATCGGACCTGTTCGACGAAAAATCCAGAACCTCAGCGATTGCCGTGTTCATCGCTGGCGCCAGTGTAGGCGCCCTCTTTGCTTTTCTTTGCGGCGGAATTTTGCTCGACAAATTTGGCTGGCGCATGACCTTCGTTCTAATCGGTCTGCCTGGCATATTGCTGGGTTTGATTGTCTTCCTAACCGTCAAGGAGCCAAAGAAAGCCATTTCAAAAGACTCCTCTGCAAATGCTGCAGGCCTTGGCGAAACAATCTCATTCATGGCCAAACAGGCGGCGTTGCGTCATGTATTGATAGGTAAAATTCTTGGCGGCTTTGTTGGTTATGGACTTGCCCTATGGGTTCCAACTTTCCTCTATAGAAGCTATGGCCTAACGGGGACACAGGTTGGACTGACACTTGCTGCCTTTGCTGTGATAGGTGTGATTGGGACGTTGGCATCTGGCCGCATTATTGATCACTTTGCAAAAAATGATGAACGCTGGCGCGCTTGGATTATTTGTTTCGCCAAACTCATATCCCTTCCATTTTTAGCGACGTTTTTCTTTATTGATCAGCTATCTATCGCTCTCATACTTTACGCTATCCCTTCATTTTTTGGCTCATTTTATCTGGCACCATCAGCCGCTTTAATTCAAAATTTAGTTAAGATTCCAATGCGTACTGTAGCTGCGGCGGTCAGTTTATTCCTTTTGAACATCATAGGACTAGGCCTTGGCCCTCTTGTCGTCGGCATTGGCACTGACGCGCTAGCCCCAAAATTTGGTGACGAGGCCCTAAGATATACGCTCTCAGCATTCATATTTGTCAATCTCTTGGCCGTTTTCCACTTCTGGCGTGCTGGGGTACTCCTAGGCAAAACGGTAAAAAATAGCTCTGCCAATGAAAGAGAGGCATGAAAGACTACGACGTTCTTATAGTCGGCTGCGGACCCGTTGGGGCGACGATGGCTAATCAGCTCCGTCAAAAAGGGTATTCTGTCGCGATTTTTGACCGTGACACTGGAGTGTTTCACTGCCCACGTGCCATGATGTTAGATCCGGAGAGTTGCCGAATATACCAAGAGATGGACATTATGGAGAGGCTGGCGGAAAAGGATGCCCGCCCGGCAATTAAACATTTCCTCGTCAACACCAAGCGAAAGCCATTAATGGAACTCAATTTCGAGGACCATGTGGGTGATTATGGGTACAAGGGTATGGGCATGATGTTCCATCAACCTTCTTTGGAACGCATGCTACGCGCTGATTTCAATTCAAATTCCAACCCCGATGGAAAAGTTGACACATTTTTTGGTTATGAAGTTATCGAAATAGACGGCGAATTAGATAAAGCGACCCTAAAAGCCCGAAACTTGGACACAGACGAAATTTTCGATTTTAATGGCCAATTCCTTATCGGGGCGGACGGAGGCGCAAGTTTTTGCAGGAAATATATCGGCGCGAAACGTGTGGATCTCAACTATAGTCGCCGATGGATTGTGATGGATGTGCTCGTCCATGATGAGGAATTGTGGAATTCAATTCCCGCGCAATCTGAATTTATGTGCCGTCCTGACTCAGCGGTCGTATATGTGAAAGGATTTCACAAACATATAAGATTTGATTTTGAGGTCACTGACGAAATTGCAGAGACATTTGGGGAGGAAGACGCGAAAAAACTCATCGCGAATTACTTTGATCCCAGTTCGATTGAGTTCCAGCGTATCGCGCCCTACCATTTTTACGCAGGCATGCCGGAGCACTGGCGGAAGGGCCGCGTCCTCATCGCAGGTGATGCGGCACATCAGACGTCCCCTTTTCAGGGACAAGGGCTAAATATGGGAATCCGCGATACCGCTAATCTCGCGTTTAAGCTTGATTTGATCTTTAAGGGTCTTTCGAATGACGCCATTTTGGACACTTACCAAGAGGAGCGTTGGGAGAATTGCAAATTTGTTATTCAGCGAGCCTCAACTGGCGGCATAATGCTAAGTACGTCGTCAAAAAAGAAACAGATGAAGCGGAATTTCGCGTTTTTCCTGTCCCGCCTTTTCCCAAAACGGACAATGAAGAGAGCTAGCAAAGGAAGTCACCTTGTACCCTATTTAAAAGGCCTGATTGGCACTCACCAAGTTTCGGGGCATCGCATGATACAGCCACATGTGACTACACCCGAAGGAGAAAGGCTTTTGCTTGATGATGCCATCGGTAGTGGGTTTATTATCATAAGAGCCACCGAAAGCGATTTTGAACTTTCCGAAGATGCAGCATGGTTCGAAAGTGTGCTGGGCGGCAAATTATTTACAGTTGGCTCAAACCTGAACGATACGGATGGAAAATTGACCGAATTTTTTACCGCCCATGACGTTCAAAACGTTCTCATTCGTCCTGATCGGTATATCTTTAGCGGCGGAGACAATGCAAATAAACTTATATCGGAACTAAGACGCAATTTGTCTGAATACGCACCTTCAACACCAACTGAGCGACACATAACTCCCGCTTAAAGCAACGGACACACTTTATGAAACTACATGGCGTCTATCTCTCACCCTATGCAGTTATTAACATGATACATCTGCAATCCAAAGGCGTTGAATATGACTTAATATTTCCAAGCGGCGGATTGGGGTTGGAAGAGTTTGGCAAAGTAAATTACATGCAACGTATTCCTGTCCTGGAGCTCGGCGACGGAACAAAAATTTATGAGTCAGCGGTAATCTCTGAGTTTATTGAAGATGGCCAGCCCGGACGATCTTTGCTTGGCAGCTCAGACTTAAACGCCGCCAATATCCGGCTACTTGCTCGATTAGCTGAACTTTATCTACTAAATGCGTTTCTTCCGGTCGTTGGAGAACTTAAAGACGGACACAAAAATTCGCGCCTAACACAGCATTGCCTCAAGGTGACATTACGCGGGCTAGGCGACGTTGAGGAAACTATGAAACGGGCAGGATACAGATTCAATGCAGACATAACGCTGGCGGATTGCGTACTTGTTCCTGCCTTAACCGTCCTGTCACACCTGATGCCGCGCATGAGAGATGATGATTATCTAAAAGACCACCCTCACCTTTCGGCCTATTGGGACGACGTCCAGAAAAATGAATTTACGGCAGGCTTCATCAGTAAGGCCAGACAGGCCTATAAACTTCGCGCCACAACTGGTGAGGCTATGTAGCGCCAAACTCTCTCCCTGCAGCAAAATTAATTGAAAGCACCAAGCGTTGATAAAACATGTTTACTGCATTACCCGAAAAGAGGGCATGAGCGCGGAGGAGTTTCGGCGTACATGGCTTGAAGACCACGGGCCTTTGGTGAAATCTTTTGCCAAAGCCATTAATGCGGTTCGCTACGTTCAGAGCCATACGATTATGGATGATCTCAATGACAGCTTACGGGCCTCGCGTTCCGCCGCGTCGCAATATGATGGCATTACCGAAGTCTGGTGGAACTCGCGCCAAGAGCTAGAGGCTGGATTTGCGAGCGAAGCAGGCCGTATCGCCGCCAAAGCCCTGAAAGAGGATGAGAGCCGCTTCATCGACTTTTCAAAAAGCCGTCTTTTTGTTACGCAAGAACACGAAATTTTCTGATTATCCCTCAACATTTTTCATGAAACGCGCCTTATGACACATCCTTCTCAGTCCCGCAGAATAGAGTCCTTAATCACGCAGGATCATCAGCTACGCTTATCCATTGGCACAACAGAGCTGCCCGCGCCAAAAGCTGACGAGATTATTGTGCGCGTGGAGGCCGCCCCAATTAATCCTTCTGATTTAGCATTATTACTCGGTCCTGCTGACCTATCCACGGCCCGCGCGGCAGGCACAGCCAAAGACCCTGTGGTCTCCATCGATATTCCAAAAGATAAGATAAAGACCATTCAAGGACGTATAGGCAAGCCCATGAGCGTCGGCATTGAAGGGGCCGGCATAGTCGTCTCTGCAGGCTCGTCAGACCTAGCGCAATCGCTGATAGGGCAAACAGTGTCTATGGCGGCAGGCAATATGCTCACCGAATATAGATGCGTTAAAGCGGCGACGGTCATCCCTATGGGCGATAAGATTATGCCAAAGCAGGTCGGGTCTTGTTTCGTCAATCCGATGACAGCGTTATCCATTGTAGAGGCTGTGCGCCGCGACGGCGCCAACTCATTCGTCCATACAGCAGCCGCCTCAAATCTTGGGCAAATGCTTAACCGTGTTTGTCTTGATGATGATGTTGATATTGTGAATATTGTGCGCAGTCCTGAACAGGAAAAGCTACTCAGAGACATAGGCGCAAAATATATTGTAAATTCGGCCTCAGATAGCTTTGAAGCGGAACTGACGGCCGCGATCAAGGAAACGGGTGCCTATATCGCCTTTGATGCCACCGGCGGGGGGGCGCTCGTTAATACGATACTTACTTGCATGGAACGCGCAGCCTCCGCAGGTAAGCCATATGACCGCTATGGGTCGAACACGCTCAAAAAAATAAACATCTATGGCCGCTTAGATAATTCGTCAATTGTTCTTAAACCTAACTTTGGCTTTACTTTCTCGATCAATGGCTGGCTTTTAATGCCTTTCCTACAAACCGTTGACCCCAAGCGAATTCATGAGCTCCGCCAGCGTATTATCGCAGAGATAAAAACGACTTTTGCGAGCCATTACAGCGCGGAGATTTCTATGCAGGACGCTTTAACCGTAGAGGCACTTACAAAGTTTGGAAAAATCAAAACGGGACAGAAAGTCCTCATAAACCCGCATAAGGTCTCAGCCTAAAAACGAATGTCCGTTTTTAGCGGGTATTGTTATGTGCGGGATTTAAGTTTTGTATTTATGTCCCCAAAATCCTTTGTAATGGCTTTCTTAAAGACTGAATTTGCAAGTGGCGCTAATAAGCGGAAACGCCCTCTCCATTTCATAGTGACGAAAACGGAAAGCTCGGTATAGTTTCCCGCTTCAGCAAATTTCACATCAATAACCCCTGTTGCGTTATTGGTCGTAATATCTTCTGTGAAGATATGAGGACGCTCAAATGCAGCATATCGCATGTCTGCAGTTGAGGCTTTTTTGCCATATTGAAATGTCTCTTTCCAATGGGCCCCCACGCCATCTGGCAAAGGCGTTAAACGCTCAACCTTTACCAAAGACTCTTGCCATTCCATACGATTATCAATGTTACTCACATAATCGAATACGGTTTCTATCGGAGCTTCAATGATAGTACTGTATGAAAATGACGTCATTTTGTCTTTCCTTCATAATTTTAAAAAGCAATGGGGTCAGCTTTGACGATATGGGGCTAAAAAGCCGCCCCAGCAGCTTTGGCTTTTTCCTTCATATCTGAAATCATGGCGTCAAGATCTGGTCCGGGCCGGCCCGTTGGCTGCACCTTAAGGAGACTGATATCCGTGAATCCTAGAAAACGGAAAATGTAATCCAGATAAGCCCATTGGAAATCAATTTTTGCGCCATCGCTCTCCAATGGAAATCTGGCCTCATAGGGGCTGCCGCTTGCTAAAACCATTTGCAAAGGACGATCGGTAATTTGGCCAACATACTCAAATTTTTGGTTCACCATGACAGATACGCCGACCTGCACCACAAGATCAATCCATTGCTTTAGGCGGTAAGGAATAGAGAAATTCCACATCGGGGCGGAAAGCAAGACTTTATCAGCGCTCTTAATACGTTCTATCTCTCTTAAAACGCCAGCCCATTCCCCGTCTGCATCTATCGGCCCTTTGCCTGTCATTAGGCTAACGATATTTTCCATCTTTTGATTGGCGGCCTGCGCGGTGAATGGAGGCAGGTCAGCTTCAAAAAGGGGTAAGTGCTCGATCTCGTGATCGGGATTAGCCGCCTTATAACTTTCGAGAAATTCATAGGCGACAGTAGACGAGTAAGAGCTCTCTTTGCGGGGGCTCGATTCGATGAAGAGTAATTTCGTCATAGTCGTCCCCTAAAGGGATGGAACAAATCCGCCATCGACGGGATAAGTATGACCGCTAATCCAAGAACTGGCCTCTGAGGCTAGAAACAAGGCCATGTTCGCAACATCTTCGGGTTCTCCTGGACGCCGCACGATATAATTCGATAATACTTTTTTCATGAGGGCTTCATTCGCCAATTGCGCCGCGATAGCAGGCGTCCGTGTTGCTGAAATAGCAATACAATTAGCCGTAACTTGAAACCGCGCCGTGCTTCGCGCAAGGCTTCTCATGAAACCTGCTGCGCCAGCTTTAGCCGCAGAATAGGCTTCAAACCCTGCATCACCGTGACGGGCTGCATCAGAAATAATCGTTACAACACGCGCTGGAGCCTTTCGTTCAATCATTCCTGGAATAACGGCCGCCGTGCAATTCATAACGCCGAAAAGATTGACATCAATGGACTGCGACCAAACATCTGGGCCAGTCTCCCAAAACGGCTTCATGACATCGGCAGTTGGATTTGCGCCCATGTTTCCCGCGTTATTAATCAATGTGCCTACAGGGCCGAGTTCATCGTTAATGCGCGCAACCATAGCCTTCACAGATTCTGTATCCGTGACATCAGCTTGCACAGCAATGGCCTTGCCGCCCGCAGCCTTAATTTCATCCGCGACGCTTTCAGCGCGCTCGAGTACATAATCATTGACGGCCACACCGCCGCTATTATGCCCTGACAGGTGCAGCGCAATCTGGCGGCCAACACCCTGTCCCGCCCCTGTCACCAGAGAAACTCTACCTGCTTGATCTAAAATATCCTGCGACATTTCCTATCTCCTTTTCATAAATTCTAATTATTTTTCAGCGCTCGTACGCGGCGGCAAATACCAAATTGGCGAACTCCAAGCGCGCTCGCTAATCATAACATCCGCATTCGGGAATTTGTCACAATTGCCCAATTCTTTGCAAAGAAGTTTCGACCAGCGCGGTGTCGGGACTTCGAGAATACGCATATACCAATAAGCGGGTTCATTAGGGTCAAAGTTGGGATCAGACCAGCTTTCACAAGCCTTATTAAATCCGCCGTCGACACTCTTGATTGTGAGGACCTCTTCTTGAACTTGCCCGTCCTTCAAGCTCCCCTTGACGATTTGAACGCGCTCGAGAGGTACTAAATCTTGAGTAGCTTTAAAAACGAACTCAGGTGCTTCCGTCTGCTTTGTCACAAGAGTGGAGCCCATAGGGCTGCCCACGCGTAATTTTGCGCCGCAAGTCTTCGCATCACTCTTAGAAGATATAACCGCGAATTTCAGCGCAATACGAGTCCCAGATGTTGCATAGGCATGGCGGCTCTTTAGGCCATCAAAGATATCAGCGCGCGTGTTCTGCTTAGCCCAAACGCCAACTAGTCCGCCCGGACTAAAGTCTGGTCCCGGACCCGCTAGCCAGCGCGGACGATGAACATCACCACCTCCAAATGAATCGCCTTTCCAAAACGCTTCTTCTGTGAGCCCGGGAGTCGCAGAGTGACTATCTGTTGATCCAATAAATCCGATTTGAAGAGGATTGATGCCCTCATCATTTGACGCGTAACTTTCAAGCCCTCTACCCAAGATGTTTCGGCTGAAACTGCGATTGTATTTTTCGCGGATAGAAGGGTCTTGCCGAATAGCCTGTACCATTCTTCCACTGAGAGCCTGCTCGAATCCGCAGTCAGAATTCCGGTCATCCCAATTTTCGTTCAAGCACTCACTCGTTCCCTTATGTTGGGTTATTTCAATCAGGCGTTCATATCTTTCACGGCGGCGTAACTCTACAGTCGACGAATTCTCAACATCGAAGCCTCCGCCCTCGCTCAGGTTCGTGTTATGCGGAATGGCAAGTACGTCACACCCATTCTCAGGCTTACACTGGCTTTCCAATTCGGCCCACATACGTTCGGGAGTCGGATATCTCAAAAAATCGATCAATCCTTCAGTCGCAACGTCACTTTTAAAAATAATGTTGCGATGCCAGTGGGCATCATTCGGAGTAGCGGACCACTCATACCCAAGAAAAGCGGTAAACCCGCAGGGCTTGTCAGCAGTATTCGCAGCCTTTTGAACATTATTCCAGCGATCGATAGCGGCTATTTCGCAGTCTAAGTCCTCTTGAGAACATAAAGGGGCCTGTTTACCACGAGAAATAGGCGCAAAGAGTTTTCTAAAGGCCATTATAGAGGCTCTGGCATTGGGACCGCTTAACTCACGTAATTCTTGGCAATAATCAGTCTGATACCCCGCGTGATCAGGCTCAGTACATATATGCATGAGACCAAATGTTTCCGCGTGATCTGTGATGGCCATAAAATCCAGAGGCCTTTCAAGCTTAACAGGTGTTCCGTCAGGCATGCGCTGCTCTGTGACCCCCTTAGCAAAGTTGAAAGTATCGGTAGGTGATGCTTTGGTGCCAAAAATATACGCATCCATCGAATAAGCCGTATGAACATGCAAATCGCCCCAATAGAGGTTGTTTGCCTCATTAAAGTCAGAGCAATTCGAATCCTCGGACGCCGCCGTTATTTGAGAGCTTTCTGGACTGCACCCGACCGCGATTAGGACAAAAGGAAGCGTGAGTGCTAAATGGAATTTCATAAGACTACTTTCTATTAAAGCTGCGTGATAGAATGACCACCATCAACCACAATCACACCTCCGGTCATGTATGCGCCAGCTTTAGAGGCCAATAGCAACATTGTACCCGACAAATCAGGTAGATTACCCAGGCGCCGAAGTGGGATTTTCTTTAACATCGCCTGCCCTGTCTTGGTTTTCAAATAAGGCTCAGAAATATCGGTCATAAAGTAACCTGGTGCCACGGTATTTGCGCGGATACCGTAACGGGCCCACTCTTGCGCCATATTTCGCGTCAAATGAAGCAGACCGGCCTTTGATGCCATGTAAGGCCCTGCGCCTTTTTGAGAACCTATCCCTAAAATAGAAGCAATATTGATAATGCTGCCGCCAACCCCTGCCTCTATCATTTGCCTTGCAACCGCTTGACATAACATCCAGCCGCCTTTGAGATTAGTCCCCAGAACCTGATCCCATTCTTCTTCAGGCGTATCGAGCAGGAAAGTTTTAGAACTCACACCTGCACTATTCACTAGAAGTGTGATTGGACCACCCTCTGTGGCCTCTTTCAGTCCATTTTTGACACTGTCAGCATTGGTGATGTCCATGGACACACAACTGGCTATTGCACCGCTCGCCTTAAGTTCAACAACCGTTGCCTCGAGTTTTTCGCGCCGCCTCGCAGCTAATACCACCTCAGCACCATAAGCTGCGAATGTTAAAGCTGTCTGTCGACCTATCCCGGTACCTCCCCCGGAAATCAATGCGCGCTGACCCGACAAATCGAACAACTTGGCAAGATCGCTCTTGTCATCCATTTTTCATTCCCCTATAAACTTGTTAGTTAACCAGTAAGTCATTTTTTCTTCACTGTCACTTAAAAATCGAAGTTTGTTATTCGTAAAACGAAAAGAAAGCATCATGACAAAAGCCTATATGCAATATGACGTCGATTCGGACGGTATCTTAACTGCAACTATGGATGACGCGGACGGACGCGTGAACGTTATGAATGGCGCATTTATTGACGCGCTAAAGGCTTTAACGCAAAAGCTGTCCGAAGAGCGTGATCTTTACAAAGGCGTTATTTTAACATCCGCAAAAAGTACTTTTTTTGCTGGCGGCGACCTTCAAGAAATACTGGCTATTACCGATGAAACTCGCGACGTCTATTTTGAAAAAGTGCAGTTGATCAAAAAGCACTTACGAGCGCTCGAGACTCAAGACCTCCCTGTTGTGGCCGCTATCAATGGCGCAGCCCTAGGCGGCGGTTATGAAATTTGCCTTTCATGCCATCATAGAATTGCGGCTAAAAACCCTAAAACAATTATAGGCGTCCCTGAGGTCACGCTTGGCCTCCTACCGGGCGGCGGCGGCGTAATCCGCCTAACGCGATTACTCGGCACAGAAGCGGCTCTGCCTATACTCATTACAGGCAAAGCGTTCTCTCCTGAAGAGTCGCTCGCAAATGGAATGATCGATGAAATCGCCGAAGACAATGATGACATGTTTGCTAAAGCCAAAGCTTGGATTTTGAGCAATCCCTCTTCCGTTCAACCTTGGGATAAGCCCGATCAATCAGCATCAGAAGACACCTTATCTGATATCCAAAAAGAGTTTGAAACACGCATTGAGGCCGGTGAGTTTACATCTGGGCCCGCTCCAGCAACAATTTTGAAATGCGCCCTGGAAAGCAAGCCTCTCGATTTTGCAACAGCGATGGCCTTAGAGAGTCAGTATCTTACTGACCTCGCAGTCAGCCCGTCTGCCAAAGAACATATTTCAGCTTTCTTCGAAAAAACGCGTAAGAAAAAATAACCCCACTTCACAACAAAATGGAAAAACAATGAAACTACAAGATAAAGTCGCGGTCATCACAGGTGGAGCGTCGGGATTGGGCGAAGCGACAGCGCGCCGCTATCACTCTCAAGGTGTAAAAGTCGCCATTTTTGATATGAATGCTGAGCGCGGAGAAGCCTTAGTGACGGAACTTGGCGGCAATGCTCTATTTTGCAATGTAAATGTTTCTGACGAAGAGTCAGTAACAAAGGCTATCGAGAGCACTATAGCTCAATTCGGTGCTATTCACATTTGTAATAATTTTGCCGGCATTGGTTCTGCGTCAAAAACTTATGACGGACGCAAGGACGCTCCGCATAGTCTGGATAATTTTAAAAAGGTCCTAGACGTCAATCTTATCGGCACTTTCAATGTGACACGTCTGGCGGCCCAGAAAATGTCAAAAAATGATCCGGTTACGGATTGTGGTCAACGCGGCGTCATCATCAACACCGCGTCAGTTGCGGGCTATGAAGGACAAATTGGTCAAGTCGCTTATTCAGCCTCTAAAGGCGGCGTTATTGGCATGACAATCGTAATTGCCAGAGATCTGGCTCAGTTAGGCATTCGCTGTAATACAATTGTTCCGGGCCTTATCCATACACCGCTATTTGACTCTCTGCCTAAGCATGTTTTCAAGGCACTGGAAGCCACTGTTCCAAACCCGATGCGACTTGGAAGACCTGATGAGATTGCCATGCTATCTCAACAAATAGTAGAAAATGACTACATCAACGGCGAATGTATCCGGATGGATGGCGGCATTCGAATGACGCCGCGATAGATTTAAATACAGAACATTTAACCAATCGAAATTTACTTTCGACAAAACTATTACGATGGAGACTAAAATGGGTGAAGCTTATATCATTGATGCCGTGAGGACACCACGCGGCGTAGGAAAAATTGGACGTGGTGCACTCGCTCATCTCCATCCACAGCATCTAGGCGCGACGGTTCTTAAAGCCATCAAAGAGCGAAACAACCTCGACACGTCAAAGGTCGATGACGTTGTTTGGGCGACATCAACTCAGGTCGGCAAACAAGGCACTGACCTTGGCAGGATGTCAGCTCTTTTAGCTGGCTATGACGAAAAAGCCTCCGGCGTAACTATGGACCGTTTTTGCGGCTCCGGCATTACATCTGTTAGCTTAGCCGCTGGTCAGGTTATGGCGGGCTTGGAAGACTGTGTCGTCGCAGGTGGAACCGAAATGATGAGTTACACAAACTCTATTGCGGACCCAACGCAACCGGCCATGCTTGACGGCGGCAACCTAGCGCTTCGAAAGATTCATCCTCAATCTCAACAAGGCGTATGTGCTGATGCAATCGCGACTTTAGAGGAAATTTCGCGGGACGATTTGGACGCGCTGGCCGTAACCTCCCAACAAAGAGCCGCCCGCGCGATTGAGGAAGGTCGTTTTGATGGCTCCCTGATCCCGGTTCATAATGAAGATGGCTCTGTTGCTTTGGATAAAGAAGAGTTTCCGCGTCCGGGCACAACTGCAGAAAGCCTTGCTGGGCTGAAAACCGTTTTTTCAATGTTCACGGACATTGAAGTGGATGATACTGGGAATACTTATGGAAACTTGATCACTCGGAAATATCCGCAACTCGAAGGCTCTATCAATCATGTCCATCATGCCGGCAATAGTTCTGGCGTCGTTGACGGTGCGGCCGCAATCCTACTTACATCGAAAGAGTTCGCAGAAGAAAACAATCTCAATCCGCGCGCGCGAGTCGTTGCGGCAACGAATATGGGCGACTGCCCTACTCTGATGCTAAATGCACCTGTTCCTGCCGCGGAAAAGGTATTGGAGCGTGCGGGCCTCAAGAAAGAGGATATCGATGTATGGGAAATCAACGAAGCCTTTGCTGTCGTCGCTGAAAAGTTCATCCGTGACCTTGATCTTGACCGCGAGAAGGTCAACATCAATGGCGGCGCTATGGCTTTAGGTCATCCAATCGGTGCAACAGGTTCCATCCTAATCGGTACAGCTTTGGATGAGTTAGAACGCTCAGGCGGACGCTATGGCCTTATCACAATGTGTGCCGCTGGTGGCCAGGCTCCAGCCATGATTATCGAGCGCATTTAAATCATATAAAATCAACCTTGGTGCATCTTAGCACCAAGGTATCGCTAACGTTAGAACAGAAAGTTTCTAAAA
Organism: uncultured Hellea sp.; assembly: GCA_964576765.1. Lineage (GTDB taxonomy): Bacteria > Pseudomonadota > Alphaproteobacteria > Caulobacterales > Maricaulaceae > Hellea. The sequence goes on along the minus strand of CAZNWH010000001.1, from coordinate 18,111 downwards.
AACTTCGGCTAACATATTTCTCGGGGAATGAAATGGAACTTTTAGAGCTTCAATCCAAAAGATGGTACGGCGTATATAAAGAACTTGATATCGAAATCCCTGCAATAAATGACATGCCACTTGGGGAACGAATTGCTAAATTTGCCAATGATATTGGCGAGTCCCCTGCCCTAACCTATTTCAACAAACTGTTGACTTATTCAGAGCTTGAGGCTGAAAGCAATAAACTTGCAAACGCACTTTCTGACTCAGGGATTGGCACTGGCGATGTCATTGGACTCCACCTCGTCAATATTCCTGCCTATGTCATAGCAATTGCAGCCATTAGCAAACTTGGCGCTATAGGTACGGGTATGTCTCCGCTCCTCGCGCCAAGTGAACTTGTTCACCAAATGCAAGATGCGAATGTCAAACTCTTACTGACATTAGAGACTTTTCTGCCAACCTTAGAAGCTGTAGACGCTTTCCCGGCTAGCATTCAATCAATTGTCGTCGCGTCTCCTCAAGATTATCTTGTTGAGAAGGCCGAGGTAAAGTTACCCTCAATTGGTAGCCTACCAACAACCAGCTTTACAGATTTCATGGAAGGACAACCCGGCACTTTCACCCCTGTAGCCTCAGAATGGAATGACACCTTCATGATACAATACACAGGCGGCACTACGGGAAGACCAAAAGGCGCTCAGCTCTCCATTCGCAATCTTATGCACAATCCAGTTTCAGCCTGCGCCGCTGACCCCAAGGCCGAATTTGGGAAAGACGTTTATGCGACTGCCTTTCCATTTTTCCATGTCGCCGGTCTGTCATCTATGATCGCAGCACTTATCGACGGGATGAATCTTCTTTTGATTCCAAATGCCCGTGATACAGATAACTTCTGCGATATGATGGTTGCGACACCTCCTACAATATTGGCCGCTGTGCCGGCATTATTTGAAATGCTGATGGCCAATGAAAAATTCAAGGCAGTAGATTTTTCGCGGCTGAAATCCGTCAAATCGGGCGGAGCGCCGATGCCGTCGGATACAGCCTCTAGGTTGGTTGAGTATATAGGCGAACAAAGACTGGTTGATGTCTTTGGCATGACCGAAACAGGCCCCGCTTACACTATGCACCCTCAAATAAGGCGCAAGGAAGGTTCCGTAGGCGTTCCTGCACCGGGCGCCGATGTCCGTATAATAAGCGTAGATGACAGGGTCACGGAAATGCCAATTGGCGGAGCCGGTGAGATTTGCTCTAGTGGCTTTCAGATTATGAAAGGGTATTTAAATCTGCCTGATGAGACAGAAAATGCCCTTCGGGAACTGGACGGAAAACGTTGGATGTTTTCCGGAGATATTGGATATATGGATGAGGAAGGATATATCTTTTTATGCGATCGAGCCAAGGACATGTTGATCGTCGGAGGCTTTAAAGTGTTCTCCGTTGAGGTCGAAGACAAACTCAGCGCACTTCCGCAAATCGCCGCTTCTGCAATCATTGGTTCCCCTGATACGAAGCGCCCGGGCAACGATATCGTTAATCTCTTTGTACAGCTTAACCCAGATTATGCGTCGGCAGACAAGACAGCCATTCAAGTTGAAATTGTAGAGTTTTGCAGAAAGAAAATGGCCGCTTATAAGGTCCCTAAAGTCATATATTTTATTGATGAAATCCCCCTAACGGCCGTTGGGAAGATAGATAAAAAAGTTCTCAGAAAACAGCTCAACAAAAACTAAGATATGGCATTAATATGACCTATAAAATAACAATAATCGGGGGCGGCTATGCAGGCATTGCGCTTGGCAAAGCTCTTGAAAAAGATGCATATGTAACGATCATCGAACCCCGTGCTCAATGGGTACACAATGTCGCCTCTATGCGCGCATTAACAAATGTAGCTCTCCTTGAAAAAACAATCATGCCCTATGATAAACTCTTGCAAAATGGCGAAGTTATTCAGGGTCGTGCTAAATCAATAAATGGCTCGACGGTGACACTCGAAAACGGAGACACTGTCTTTGGCGATACTGTCATCGTCGCGACGGGGTCAAATTATGCATCACCCTTTAAGGTCCAAAATGACGATGTGTCTGGCTATAAGGCAACCCTCTTAGACCTTGCTGGCAAAATATCGAAAGCAAAGAAAATAGCCATTGTGGGGACAGGGCCTGTGGGCATTGAACTCGCTGGAGAGATTGCAGTAGCCTACCCCGATATAAACATCGACCTCATCACAGCAGATAGCAGCCTGTTCCCTGCGCTACCTGCTAAGCTTGGACTGAAACTGGAAAAGCAGCTTACCGAACTTGGGGTGAATATTCACTTTGATGCGATGGTAGAAAACCTAAAGCATACAAACCAGGCCTATAGTGGACAGCTTTCCCTTCCTAATGGAACAACGATTGATGCTGACTTTATATTCCCTGCCATTGGTGCGCGGGCTACCCCTGATTTCATTCAAACATTAGGTGGCGTGGAGCTAGATAACCTTGGGCGCGTAAAAGTCGACGATTGGCTTCGCCCCGATGGAATGAGCGATGTCCATATTGTTGGCGATGCAGCCTCAGCTGGGGATCCTATGACTATTGTAGGCCTTACAAAGCAAGTGAAATGGCTCAGCAAAGCCCTTAAGGCGCAAATGGGCGGCAAGAACATTGAAAGCCTCAAGCCTTATAAGCCTTGGAAAAAAGCGCCTATCCTCGTGCCCCTAGGCAAAGAAAAAGGCGCAAGCCTGCTCCCCGGTATGGTCGTCGGCCCGCGCCTGACGTCAAAAATGAAGGGTCAGGACTTGTTTATTCCGAGGTTTCGCAAAGACTTTGGGCTTTAAGTACTAAAGCCCTTTCCCATACTCAGCAACTAAGCGAATGCTGCCCTGGCCGCCTGCTTAAGCTGTGCAGCATTTGCTGAATCAAAATACTCATCTAGCCAAGTGATTTGTCCGTCATTTATCTGAAAAATAATGCAAACTGGCAAGGCAAGTTTTTCACCCTTTGGAAGCAAACCTCGAAGTATGTGTTGCTGGACGAAGCCGGTTTCTGTTGCCTCACGATACCAGACATCATACTCCCAATCTCTTACAATTCTGGTCACCATCTTTAGTAGAGCGATGTTCTCTTCGCGGCTTTGCCCTGTTGTGCGGCGATCTAATCCGTCTACATTATGCCAGATCTCAACATCCGGGTGATAGATGTTTCGTACGGTTTCGATATCACCCTTTTCAATTGCCTTAAAAAACTGCTTTCCAATCTCAATGGCCTCATTCATTTTATCCTCCTTAAAGTTTTATCCCGAATTCACGCATGACTTCGGCGGTATGCTGACCGCGAACAGGTACAGTGTTCGCGGATGCTAAAGGCGAGTTTGAAAAGCGAGGTGCTGCGACTGCCTGAAGGATGCCATCCACAGTTTCATATACGCCCCGTTCTTTCATATGTGGATGTTCTGCCGATTGTGCAGGGTTCAGAACAGGCGCAAAACAACAATCCGTGCCTTCCAAAAGATCAACCCAATATGCTTGTGGTTTTTCGGCAAATTTTCCTGTCAAAATTTGGGTAAGTTCTGGCCATAGTTTGGTGTTCATCTGTCCGCCCGTGAAACGGGCGTCAGAAGACAGTCCCATTGTTTCCAAAAATAACGCATAAAACTTAGGCTCTAACGGCGCTATATTTACCAGACCTCCATCTGAGCATACATAGGTCCTCCCGGCCCAGTGAGCTGCGTCAAAGATTTGTACGCCGCGATCAAACGAGCCCTCTAATTGTGCCGTCATGCTCAGCAATAGATTTAACATATGCGCTGTACCATCAACTATAGCCCCGTCAACCACTTGGCCTTTTCCTGTTGATCGCGCTTGCAAAATCCCTGCTAAAATTCCGATCGTCATATAGAGCGCGCCACCACCGACATCCCCCAATACAGTAGACGGGGCCATTTGCGGCGTTCCAGACGCTCCTGCGAACCAGAGAGCGCCTGCGAGGGCAGTGTAATTACTATCATGTCCCGCAGACTGAGCGAGCGGACCGTCCTGTCCCCAACCCGTCAAACGACCATAGATAAGCTTTGGATTTCGATTAAGACAAACGCCTGGTCCTAGACCAAGACGCTCCATTACGCCTGGCCGCATCCCCTCAATAAGTCCATCGGAACTTGTTATTAACGTCAAAACGGCTTCAACCGACCCTGGCGCCTTCAAATCGAGCATTACCGATCGTTTGCCTCGTTGGGTAATTTCACTCGGTCTCGATTGTTGTTTACCAACAACCGCGCGTTCGATGCATATGACGTCTGCACCCAAGTCTGCCAAAAGCATGCCGCAAAATGGTCCCGGACCAATGCCGGATATCTCAATAATTCGTATGCCCTCTAAAACCTTTGACACGAAGAGCTAGCGTAATAATTGACGTGCAAGAACGCGGTATTTGTGAACCTCAGTTGGTCCTTCATATATGCGCGCAAGCCTGGCGGCGTCATATAAATGCGCGAGCGGACTTTCATAGGTACAGCCATGGCCCCCATGAACTTGAATTGCCCGGTCAATGACTCGGTCTGCCATTTCTGTACAGGTCATTTTGACTAGAGCGGCCTCACGCCGCGTATCATCTCCGCGATCAACTTTTTCTGCGCAGTTATACAGCATTAATCGATGCTGCTGTATTTCAACCCAGCTATCGACAATCATGCCTTGTATGGCCTGTTTCTCGCTTAGAGGTCCGCCGAAAAGCTCTCGCTCTTTGGCGAAATCAACCATCATGTCATAACATTGTTGGGCCTGACCAACAGCCCGCGCGCCAACTTCAAACCTTGCCGCCGATAGTGATTTTTGTGCGCCAGCAAATCCGCTACCTTCACTCCCAATGAGCGCAAGACTATCAACGCGGCAATCATCAAATGTAAGCTCATGCGTTATGTGCGTTCCGAGCATGCGGACTTCTCTGGCTATCATGCCGGGATTATCTTTCTCCACCGCCAGCATAGAAATGCCGCCGGCGCCTTTGCTACTATCTGAGTCGGTTCTGGCGACCACGAAGACGAAGTCAGCATTTGAGAAATTACTGATCCAGACTTTAGAGCCATTTATAACCCAATTATCTCCATCTTGCTTTGCGCGGGTTTTGACGTTGCGGGCTGGATCTGAGGCTCCATTAGATTCTGATTGTGCAAAACATAGTTTTTTCGACCCCTCTAAAATCGGATCGAGGTAGCGCGCTTTTTGTTCCCCTTCTAGCGCGTAAAGATTGGGAAGAGGACAACTGCCCCCAAATCTCACAGGGACAATACATTTGCTAACTTCTTCGATAATCGCGAGGTAATCAACGACGCTGATACCTGCACCGCCAAGTTCATCCGGTGCCGTCAGGCCCCATAACCCAAGCTCTTTAGCCTCCTGGGTCCCAGCGTGAAAGTCTTCGTCCGTCAAAGTCTCTCCACGAAGCACACGCCGCTCTAGTGGACGCTGGTGCTTTTCCACTAGCTTCCGGGTTAGATCGATGATTGCGACTGTGTCTTCATTATGCTCGTACATTTTTTCCTCGTGACCTTTGGCCTTAAGCTTATACTTATAACACTCAAAATACAATAAACTTGTTGCCCCGATAACAAGTTTATGTAATTTTTCCATGGACAATAAATAAAAGCAAAACGGGCAAGTTAGGAAATCGGGAATATGAACCTTGGCATCCATTTCGATCGCGCAATTCGTGCTAATTCAGAGCAAGTCGCTATTCTAGAAGACAACACCGCCATCACGTATAAAACTCTCGGGGAACAAGCGAACCTGTTTGCGGAAACCTTGACTGGATTCGGCTTTTCCAAAGGCGATCGTGTCGCCCTCCTCATGCCAAATTGTATAGAAGCCGTCGTGGTTGACGGCGGGCTCATGAAAACGGGTGTCATCAAAGTTCCGCTTAATGCGCGAACGTCCCCTGCTGAAATTAATGCCATGATTGTCGATAGCGGCGCCACAATGCTCGTGAGCCATAAATTGTTAACTCCCTATGCACAGCAGTGCATAGAAGGGCTAGACACATTAAAAGCTGTCTTGGTTGTTGGAGATGGCGACATTCCCAATGACTGGACTCATTTCAACAAATTTCTTTCCGGCAAGAGACAGGTCGTTAATGCAGAAATTGAGTTGGACGACATATACAGCCTGAATTACACTTCGGGCACGTCAGGCGTTCTCAAAGCGGCCATGCTCACACATCGTAATTGGCTTTCGCTTACGCGTGCCTATCTCTATTCAAGTGGCCTCGCGCCAAAAGTCATGCGTAGGAACGCCTATATTGCCCCCATAACGCATGCAGCAGGCGGTGCTATATTAGCTAATCTGATAACCGGAGGCACAAACTTACTACTTAAGCAATTTGACCCTGCGGGCCTGCTGCAGACCATTCAAGATCACAAAATCACTGACATCCTTTTGGTTCCAACCATGATCAACATGATGTTAGCCGTTCCAGATATCGAAAAATATGATCTAAGTTCACTCGACACGATTGTTTACGGTACGGCGCCAATGTCACCTGACCGAATTCAAAAGGCCATCTCTATATTTGGGCCAGTATTATCGCAAGGTTATGGTCAAACTGAATGTGCCTCAATTTCGATGCTTTCCAAGACCGATCACCTCGCCGTCAATGACCCGGCTCTTACACATCGCCTTCTATCGGCTGGACGCCCCTCTTTTGAGTGTGAAGTGAAGATACTTGATGACGACGGGCAAGAGGTGCCGACTGGCGAAATTGGCGAGATTGTAGTGCGCAGTGACAACGTGATGAAAGGCTATTGGAATGCGCCGGAACTGACAAAAGACACACTCAAGAACGGCTGGTTGTTCACAAGAGATCTTGGCCGTTTAGATGAGGATGGCTTTCTATTTTTAGTCGATCGCAAATCTGATATGATCATCTCAGGCGGATTCAATATATACCCGGCAGAAGTTGAAAAAACTCTAGATTCTCACCCGGCCGTCTTGGAAACCGCAGTGGTTAGCTTCCCAGACCCGAAATGGGGAGAGTCCGTCAAAGCCGTGGTTGTTCTTAATCCGGGAATGAGTGCGTCCGAACAGGATATTATATCTCATTGCAAAAACATCCTCGCACACTTCAAAGCTCCTAAGAGCGTCGATTTCGTCGATGCACTGCCCAAAAGTCCTGTCGGCAAAACGCTACGGCGTGTGATCAAAGACAAATACTGGCAAGGTAAAGACAGAAAAATCAACTAGCCCAAATTAAACGCTTGCCGGGCCAAAGGCCGATCAAAACACCCAAAGGACAACCGCAATGAGAGACTTTACCGAAGAACAAATATTGTTTCGATCAAGTTATCGACAATTCTTGGAAACAGAGATTCAACCCCATATGGAGAAATGGCGCGAGGCCGGAATTGTTGATCGTAGCGCGTTTCGGAAGGCCGGTGAGCAAGGTATGCTGATGATATGGCCCGACGAGAAATATGGCGGCCTTGGCGACAATGATTTTCGTTTTGAGCAAATAATCATGGAGGAAACAGCTAGAGTCGATTGCGCGGAATGGTACAACACGCTCCATTCTCGATTGGTAGGACCATACTTCAAAAACATCGGCACCGAAGAACAGCGCGAACGCTTCTTGCCTAAGTGCATTAGCGGTGAACATATTTTAGCGGTTGGAATGACTGAGCCTGGCGCTGGCTCTGACCTTTCCGGCATGAGAAGCACGGCCAAAGATCATGGCACACATTTAGTACTCAACGGCTCTAAAACGTATATCTCCAATGGTATAAATGCCGACATCATAATCGTCGCTGCGAAATATATTCCGGAAGGCAAAAGCGAACCTGACAACAAACACTCTATGGTCCTTTGTATTGTTGAGCGTGATATGAAGGGATTTGAACGCGGGCGTAATCTTAAGAAAATGGGCCTTCCGGCTCAAGATACGGCGGAGCTTTTTTTTGATGACGTCATTATTCCCAAGGAAAACATCTTAGGTGCTCCAGGCAAAGGGTTTTATCACCTTATGGAAGGATTGGCCGAGGAACGACTGATTGCCGCCGTCGGAAATATTGCCGGTGCCCGTACCGCCTTCAATATCACACGAGAGTTTGTGATGGAGCGTAAAGTTTTCGGGAAACAATTATCAGACATGCAAAACACCCAATTCAAAATGGCGGAACTTGATACAGAAATCGAAATCTTCGAAGTTTATACGGATCGTCTAGTCGCCTTGCACAACCAAGGGCACCTCACAGCAAACATGGCAGCAAAAGCAAAACTGAAGAGCTCTGAAATTCTTTGGGCCGCTGTAGACGAAGGCGTACAGCTGCATGGAGGCGCCGGTTATATGCAAGAATATGCCATCAGCGGCATGTTCACCGGTGCGCGCATTGCTCGTATTTTAGCGGGGTCGAGCGAGGTTATGAAACTTATCATTGGACGTGATATCTTTTCCCAAAACTACCGTAGCCCTTTTTAGAATAAGGATTAGATTATGTCAGGTCCACTTACGGGATATAAAGTTATCGAACTCGCGGGTATCGGCCCAGGCCCATATGCAGGCCAATTGCTAAGCGATCTAGGCGCTGAGGTTATTTGTGTGGAACGGCCCCCAACTAATAATATTGCTCGCCCCTCACCTAAATCTATAGATAATCGCGGCAAACGATCGATGGTTTTAAATCTCCGTGCCGCAGGGGCTTCGGATGTCGTCCTTAAACTTGTTGAAACCGCAGATATCCTTATCGAAGGTAATCGCCCTGGCGTAACAGAACGCCTCGGCGTCGGCCCAGAAGATTGTCACAAAGTTAATCCAAAGCTCATTTACGGACGCATGACAGGTTGGGGTCAGACCGGCCCATGGGCGAAAATGGCGGGGCATGATATCAACTATATTTCGATCACAGGAGCACTTCATGCCATGGGTAAAGATGGAGAGCCTCCTATGCCCCCATTAAATCTCGTCGGCGATTATGGTGCTGGGTCCATGGTTTTAGTCATGGGGATATTATCTGCCCTATTACAGGCTGAAAAGACGGGCAAAGGCGACATCGTTGATGCCGCCATTCTAGACGGAACATCTTCACTCATGGGAATGTTCTACACACTTTCCGGGTCGAAAAGCTGGACCACCCAAAGAGAGAGCAACCTCCTAGACGGCGGCATGCCCTATTATCGCTGCTACAAGACGGCTGATGATAAGTTCATGGCGGTTGGATGTTTGGAACCGCAGTTCTTTAAACTCATGCTCGACACATTAGAACTCGACCAAGAGAGTTACGGTCATCAGCATGATGTGGCCAAACACGCGGCTCAACACGAAATTCTGGAAAAGACATTTGCCGCTAAAACCCGTGGTGAATGGGCCGAAATATTCGACGGACTAGATGCCTGCGTAACCCCAGTGCTGGATTATGAGGAAGCAGTTTCTCACCCTCAAAATGTGGCTCGGGGCGGCCTAAAAACACATGCAGCCCTCACCCATCCAAGAACCATTCCGATATTTGATTCCAGGAAAAGGGAATCTTATTTTAAAATCCCAGATACAGGCGCAGATACGAAAAGTATTTTGCTCGAGGCAGGGTTTAGCTCCGAACAAGTCTCTCAACTAAATAGCAACAAAGTTGTTTTTTCTAAGGAATAGTCATGAGCAAAACACCATTGGTATTATATGAAAAAGATGAGAATGTCGCTCTGATAACGCTCAATCGAGCAAGTGCCATGAATGCTTTTGACGCTGAGATGCGCAGCGCTTTAATGGACGCCCAAAATACAGCTGAAGCCGATAAGGATATCCGCATTATTGTGCTGACAGGTTCAGGGAGAGCTTTTTCGTCAGGCACAGACCTAAGGGAAGCGACGGATGGTGAAGGTTTGTTGGGAGGATTCGATACATCGGTTCGCGACTACAAACCCTTGATCGACAATGTGACACAAAGCGATAAAATTTATATTGCTGCAATTAACGGCTTTGCCGGCGGCGTTGCCCTTAATCTGGCACTCGGTGCCGATTTGGCAGTAATGGCAGAGGACGCAAAGATCTTCTCCCCATTCGCTGATATAGGATTTGTTCCGGATGGCGGTGCAAGCTGGGAACTCCTAAGAGGGCTCGGTTACAAACGTGCTTTTGCTGCGATTGCTGAATGCACAAAACTCGATGCGACAACCTGCTTGGAAGCTGGCCTTGTAAACAGAGTTGTACCCGCAGAAGAACTCATTCAATCGGCTATGAACTGGGCGAAGTCATTAGCCGAGAGGGCTCCGCTAAGCCTAAAATATACGAAAAAAATTCTCAGGGAAAGCGCAACACTGAGCCGTACACAATCTGCTTTTCTTGAGTCGGAATATCAAATGAAATGTATAAATTCGGAGGATGCTCCTGCAGCAATCAGTGCATTCTTCAATAAGCAAAAACCGATCTTTAAAGGGCGTTGAGCTCAACACAATGAGATGACCAAAAAGAAAAAAACATCTGCCTTTGTCGAACGTGTTCTAAAGCTTGTTGAGAGTGACGCTCAACTTGCACGTCATATGCCAAATGCCGACTTATGGGAGGGCCTTAAAGACACAAGCTTACCCCTAGCTGATCGCATAGATAATTTGCTGAGCGGGTATGGAGACCGGCCAGCGCTGGGCGAACGAGCCTATCGGCTAGAAAACAAAAAAGATAACGGGGAACTCACGCGGGTTTATGACAACGCCTTTGATGCTATAAGCTATTCGGATTTGCGCGACCGTATAAGGTCTGTCGCAGCGGCTTGGACAACTCAAGACAAGTTTCGGGTCAACTCCGATGATCTTGTATGCATGATGGGTTTTGCCGGCATTGACTATGCTGCTTTGGATATTGCTTGCATTTATGTTCAGGCCGTTAGCGTACCTATTCAAGCGAATTACGGGTTTGAAGTCCTCAAAGGAATGCTGGAAAAGGTGGAGCCGACGGTTTTAGCGACAACTGCTTCGGATCTAGATATGGCCGTTCGGCTTGCTACTGTTGTTCCAAGCCTGCGCAGTTTGATTGTATTTGATTATGACGATCAAGACAGTCGTAACCAAAAAGATTGGAACGCAGCAAAAGAAAAACTTGAAAACAACGGTAAACAGATTGCCACGATTTCCATGAACGATCTCGTCGCCTTGGGTGATGAGAAAAAATGGAAGATGTTACCCCCACACAATGACGGAACTGAACGCCTGACGTCTATTGTTCATTCATCCGGGAGCACAGGTACGCCCAAGGGAGCGATGCTGCCTGAGCGCGCCGTTGCGAAAGCCTGGCATGGCATACTCCCAAGAACCCCGATGATCGGCATTTGCCTGGCTCCACTCAATCACCTCGTGGGTCGATTATCGGTTCAAAGCACATTGGGTATTGGCGGCTATGTGAATTTCACTCTAGCAGAAGACATGTCGACGCTGATTGAAGATATTCGTATAACGCGTCCGATCATTATTGGCTTCATCCCGCGCATCTTAGATATGATTTACCAAGACTATCTGAATCAGGTCTCGCGCAAGGTGAACACCTCCGGCATTTCCGAAGAGCAAGCCCGCGATGCTGTTATGTCCGACTTTCGAGGCTCTTATCTCGGCGATCGATTAATTAGCGGTACGGTCGGGAGCGCGCCTACCACCAAAGAGATGCGCGAATTCATGATGACCTGCTTTGGAATCCAAATGGCTGATGGGTATGGCAATACTGAGTCCGGTACCGGCTCAGTCACAGTTAACAATCGCATTATCCGTCACAGCGTGACAGATTACAAACTTCGCGATGTGCCTGAACTTGGCTACCTAACGACAGACAAACCCTACCCGCGCGGCGAACTTTGTATAAAAACGCATACTCAAATTCTCGGATATTACAAAAACCCGGAAGCAACCGCTAAATTAATCGATGAGGATGGTTATTACAGCACAGGCGATATCGTTGTTGAGAAAGAGCCCGACCATGTCGAAATCATTGATCGTGTGAATGATGTCCTCAAGCTTTCGCAAGGTGAATATGTCGCCGTCGGTCGTCTCGGAACTATTTTCGAAACAGAAAGCGATCTTATTGAACAGATATACATTTATGGCAATTCTCTGAGATCATATCTGGTAGCCGTCGTCGTACCCAATAAAGAAGCCCTCGCGTCAATTTTAGGGAAAGCGCCAAGCCCTTTAGCCGAACAATCCTTAATCCGAGAGAACTTTCAAACCGTTGGGAGGGCGGCAAATTTAAAATCCTTCGAAATCCCTCGCGACTTTATTCTTGAGAGCGAGTTATTTTCAACAGAAAATGGGCTGCTAACGAGTGTCTTAAAGAAAAAACGCCCTGCACTTAGAGCCAAATATGGAGAGCAGCTAGAAGCCATTTATGAAGCCTCTGAAAAGCTGAAATCCGATCAGCTTAAACGGCTTAAAAACACCGACTCAAAACTCACAACGGAAGAAAAACTGCGTGCCCTACTCGCCAGCAACCTAGGCTTGGAGGAAGACGAGATTTATAACGCTAAATCCTATAAAGATCATGGCGGCGACTCACTAGGATCCGTTGCGTTCTCATTGGCCATCGAAGATATATTTGGTCTGGAAATTCCCTCCAATGACATTCTCAGCCCAGCAGGAAATATTGAGAAATGGGCTAAGTTGATCAGCTCAGGACCGGACGGGCGCCTGGCTACATTTGAGGACGTACATGGCAGGCTCAAAGATGAAGTGTTTGCGAATGACCTCAAGCTCCGTTCATTCCTTCCACAAGACGTCTTGAACGCAGCGCGCGGCTTACCTGCCATCGGTCCGAAGGCACGTAAAACAGTTTTCCTGACAGGGGCCAATGGTTTTCTTGGGCGGTTTATCTGCCTGGAATGGCTCAAAAAGATATCTGAAAACGGCGGAAAACTTATTTGCCTAATTCGAGCTAAAAATGATGCTGCTGCGAAAAAGAGACTAGCCGATACCTTCGCTGCGGCTGGTCAAGGAATGCTATCCAGCTACAATGACCTTCAAGATCATATCGAAGTCGTGGCCGGAGACTTCGGGCAACCCTTACTCGGATTATCACCTGAGAAATTTGAAACCTTAGCTAAGGACGTGGACGTGGTCAGTCATGTGGGCGCGCTGGTTAATCATGTGATGGACTACCAGTCCCTTTTCGCCCCAAATGTGGCAGGCGTCGCTGAAATCATTCGCTTCGCCCTGACAAGCAAAAAGAAATCCATTGATTTTGTTTCAACCGTGGCCGTGACCCCGCATTTGCAATTAAGTACTGGCGGAACAGAATCAGCCGAGTTGGCTGAAAAAGCAAAGCTAAATGATCGCTATGCCAATGGTTATGGCGCCAGTAAATGGGCAGGCGAAGTCTTACTAAAAGACGCCGAGCAATGCTTCGGACTACCGGTCTGTATTTTTAGGGGCGACATGATGCTGGCCCACCGAGAAATGCAGGGGCAAATCAATATCGAAGACCTGTTCACACGCATGCTTTACAGCATCATCAAAACTGGCCTGGCCCCGAAATCATTTCATGATCTAAACCCAAATGGAACGCGAGCCTTGGTGCCTTATGCAGGCGTGCCTGTGAATGTGGTCGCCGCGTCAGTTGTCGGCGGGGGTGAATTTTTCACAGATGCATCGACGGTGTTTTGCATTGATAATGCATATACGGATCTGAAAAATTCTATGGATGCTTTCGTCGATTGGATCATCGACGCAGGTTATACCATCCAGCGTCTGGACGCTCATGAAGATTGGTTTTCTCGCTTTAAACGCCGCATGACTGCCATGCCGGAACGTGAGAAAAAGCGAAGCGCACTCGCTGTTCTAAAGGCCTATGAAGTGCCACACTCATTTATCCCATTCAGAGCTGAATCGACGAATTTTCAGTCCCTTGTCGGAAAACTTGGAATTGAACCGGCGGAAATGCAGCTTGATGCTGATTTTATCTATAAATGCCTTAAAGACATGGCATTTCACGGTCTTATTGATGAGCCAAAGAAAAAACCAAAGTCAAAGTCACGTCAGAAACCCAAAACCAAAACAACGCCCGCCTATGGGGTCACGTCAAAGGCGTCTCATGTCCAACGAATGGACATTGAACGCCGTCTCCCCGGTGCCAAAGATGTTGCAATAGACATCGAATATTGCGGCGTGTGCCATTCGGATATTCATTTTGCACATAATGACTGGGGCATCACGCAATATCCATTGGTCCCCGGTCATGAAATTATTGGCCGAGTGACAGCTATCGGAAAAGAAGTTTCTGAAATTACAGTGGGCGAACGTGTGGCCGTTGGATGTATGGTCGATTCATGCGGGTCATGCGGAAGTTGTGATGACGGCCTTGAGCAATATTGCGATAGCGGCTTGGTATTAACTTACAATAGCTATGATCACAGGCACGAAAATGTCGTCACTTATGGTGGCTATTCTGATAATATCGTGGTCAAGGAAAGCTTCGTAATTCCTGTTCCTGAAAACCTTGACCCCGCAGGGGCGGCCCCGCTTCTCTGCGCAGGTATCACCACATGGTCGCCCTTGCGCGAATGGGACATCAAACCCGGCATGAGGGTTGGAATTATCGGCCTTGGCGGGCTTGGCCATATGGGTGTAAAGTTTTCCGCAGCTCTTGGCGCACATACGGTTCTAATCTCTAGATCTGCAGACAAAGCAAAAAATGCCAAACGTCTCGGCGCAGATGAAATATTGGTCTCCAAAGACCTGAGCGCTATGCGTGATGCTAAAGGGAGCTTCGATTTTATTCTCGATACAGTGCCCGTCCATCATGATATTGACGATTATTTGCGCCTGCTTAAACGCGACGGAACACTTTGCCTCGTCGGAGCGTTAGAACCTTTGGACTTCCATTCCGGCCGCGTGGCTGGACGCCGCAAAAGAATTACGGGTTCATCCATTGGTTCCATTGCGGAAACTCGTGAAATGCTCGCCTTTTGCGGGAAACGTAATATTACGGCTGACATCGAACTGATTAAGCCTGCTGACATTAATGCAGCATGGGAACGCGTCGAGAAAAGCGACGTAAAATACCGTTTTGTGATCGATATGAAGGGGTAACTCGCATCAAAATTGGCTGGATTGAAGAGTAAGAGCGAAAATATGAAAAATAACAATTCTAAGCGAAAAAAGTGGCCAGTGGTTACAGCTATTGCGCTGATTGCGCTCTTGGTAACCCATTGGTTCACATCAGGCCCTAAATCTCCAGCGCCGCCTGCGAGCGTCAGTGCTGAAATGCAGGAGTCTCTGCTGGAAGAAAAACCCATGCGCCTTCCACTTTATAAGCTGGCCTTCAAGTTTATGTCCGTTGACCGTTTAATGGACGAGGTCGCCGCCGCTAACCAAGAAAATGTGGTCACGGCCGAACATCTGGCCGACACATTCTCTGTCACAATTGAACAGGACTCCATTGGTGGCATAAACGTCTACTGGATCACTCCCGCAACCATAGACCCGGAACACGCAAACCACTTGTTTGTAAATTTACACGGCGGTGGCTACATCATGGGCGAAGGCATGTCTGGTAACCGTGAGGCCATTTTAATCGCGGCCCACGCCAAAATTAAAGTTCTAGCGATCGACTATCGCATGCCACCAGAACACCCAGCTCCGGCGGGGCTCGACAATGTTGCAACTGTCTGGAGGCATTTGCTGAATACGCGCTCCGCTGACTCTATAGCTATAGGCGGCACATCAGCGGGCGGCGGATTAACCCTGGGTTCCACGCAAATGTTCAAAGACCTCGGACTTGACCTGCCCGGTGCACTTTACGTGGGCACACCCGGTGGAGACTGCCACAAAACCGGCGATAGCCACTTCACAAATGAAGGCTTGGATCGCGCCTTGGTTTCCTGGGACGGTGTTCTGAAAATCATCTGCGAAGATATGTATCCGGGTGAATTGGGGGCAGTGCATCCTTACGTCTCCCCTCTCCGCGGTGAGTTCGATAACTTCCCACCCAGCTATTTAATTTCGGGAACGCGAGACCTTCTGCTCAGTGACACGGTACTGGTTCATAGAAAGCTGCGCAGGGCCGGCATTGAAGCCGACTTGCACGTTTATGAGGGGCAGTCGCACGCCGACTATATCAAAGTGTGGAATTCGCCAGAGTCATATGAGCACTACGCCGAGCTAAACGCGTTTTTTCTAAAGCACTTAAAATGAAAATCCGGCTTGCATAAAAGCTCATTGTCCAATGAAAAGGCCATTAACTATGCATACTTTTAAATTCGCTGTAAATAAATCCTGCTTAGTCGCAATGGTCCTCACGGTAATGATGGCTGTCGCAGCATGTTCGCCGCAAAATCCGGAGACAGAATCAGATGTAACACTTTTTATCAATGGTGATATTCTGACGATGAATAACGCGCTGCCATCAGCAGAGGGCATTGTAATTAAAGACGGAATAATTATTGCTGTTGGAAATGCGGATAAAGTCCGTAAAGCGGCCGGCAAAAACCCAAAAGTCCGGGACCTTTCCGGACATACGCTTCTGCCCGGATTTATTGACACACACGGACATATCGCGGGCGGGGCTTTCACTGCTGGCATCGCAGATTTGCAACCTCCGCCCGCTGGAAATGTCAGTAATTTCTCAGAGCTAATTACAACATTGAAACAGTGGAGCGACAACAATCCCGACGCGCCTTGGATTATAGGCTTTGGTTACGACGATTCCCTGTTAACCGAAGGCCGCCACCCTACCCGAGCGGAACTTGACAGAATCTCCACACAAAAGCCAGTTGTGATTTTACACGTTTCCGGTCATCTCGCGGTTTGCAACTCACCTTGCTTGTCAGCCAGTGGTATTTCGGAAACGACACAAGACCCTCCGGGCGGTATAATTCGCCGCAAACAAAACAGCAACGAACCTGATGGAGTTTTGGAAGAAACGGCACGACTGTTACCATTAGCTAAAATGCCCAGACCAAACCTAGAGCAAACAACGCAGGCGATTATTCACCAACAGTCTATTTATGCCAGTTATGGCATTACAACAGCACAAGAAGGCGCAACAGACATTGGTACAGTCAGATTGCTTGAAAGCATGGCAGACGCCGGTCAATTGAAGATTGATATTGTTGCTTATCCTGCAATCCACAAACCTGAAGACTATGTTTCTGAAATCACATCTCAAACCTCATACGACAACGGCTTCCGTGTCGGCGGCATAAAGATAATACTGGATGGTTCCCCTCAAGGGAAAACCGCTTGGATAAGTGAGCCTTATCATATCGTCCCGGAAGGCAGCCTTGATACATATTCAGGGTATCCCATCCTTGAAACAAAGAGTATAGACCTCATCGTAAACAACGCTTTCGAAAAAGGCGACCAAATCATTGCACATGCCAATGGAGACGCCGCTGCAGATCAACTTCTTGGTAGCGTAAACCGGGCTAATGAGGTCAATGGAAATTCGGATCGCCGGACAGTTATGATTCACGCTCAAACCGTGCGAGATGACCAAATTGTCTCCATGAAATCTGAAAATATTTTACCATCTTATTTCGTTGCTCATACTTTTTTCTGGGGAGATTGGCATCGCGACTCCGTATTGGGTGAAGCGCGTGCTGCCCGGATAAGTCCACTGCAAACAACCCTTTCCAAAGATATTCCTTTCTCAATCCATAATGATGCGCCCGTCGTACCGCCGGATATGATGCGTCTCGTGTGGACGGCAGTTATGCGTGAAACTCGCAGTGGTCAAATTCTAGGAGAGGATGAACGAATTTCACCAGCTGACGCGTTAAAGGCTGTGACGATCAATGCCGCTTATCAATATTTTGAAGAAGACAATAAAGGCTCACTAGAAGTCGGTAAATTGGCCGACCTTGTTATTCTTTCAGAAAACCCCACCACAATCCCGCCTGGTGGTATAAATGACATTAAAATCTTGGAGACCTTTAAAGAAGGCCAAACAATATTTATTGCCGAATAAGCACACATTGAAATTTCTTCAAACTGCACACAAATTGCACAGTGGTAGAGCGAATCATTGGTAATGATGTGATAGGAAAATCTTGAGAGTTGGACTTGATTAACAAGGTAATAACTTCACTATCTTAGCCCCCGATACTCACACGTTTTGATACCAATTAGTCATTCAAAGTCATTTAAATTCACTTTTAATTGCACACGTTTGCGCACACGAAAATCCCTAA